>NZ_ATLN01000102.1:0-47966 GCF_000416195.1 Pseudomonas sp. CFII68 | reverse complement strand
AGCATCACCGCGTCAGCCAGTGCGGCCGGATCGGCGCCCTGGGCAGTGCCCTGCTCACGCTGCTCGCCCAGCCACAAGCGCCAGGTGCCGTGCCACTGTCCACCCTCTTCCTTGGCATGGACCGCCAGCAAGGCGTCTGTCGCGTAGCGCTCCGAGGCATCGCGCAAAGGCGCCGGGTCGCTGCCTTCCAGGTTGGGTGCGGTGGCAACGATCTGCTCGCTCAAGTCCGCCAGCGGCAGGTGCAATGCCAGCCCCCGATGCTGGGCGGCACGCCGCAATGGCGTGGCGCTGGCCTGGCCATCGCCCACCAGGCTGGAGCCCTCGGCTGAGTCGTTCAGCCACCAGCCCAGGATCGATGGCCGGTTCGCGCTCCACAGCGACAAGCCTGCCGAACGCAATGCCCGGTCGGTGCTCGCCGGGTCGAAGTCCACCTTGAGGCTTTCCGGCGGGCCGGCGTCGTAGCCATATTGAAGAATGATCTGTTGCGGGTCCTTGCGAATCGCCGCCAGGCCAGGATTCTGGGCAGCCTTGGCGTCGCCGGTCAGGCGCAGCACCAGCGTGTCCAGGGCGCGCAGCGTCGCCTGGTTGCGCTCCTCCGGGGTCTGGCTGGCGACCGGTTCGAGCACCTGATAGAGGCCATTGACGGTTTCGGCATGGCTCGCCAGGCTGATCAGCGACAAGCAGCTCACGGACAAGAATTTGAACAAACGCATGGAAGATTCCCGGACATAACGGCTGGAACAGGCCGTGTGAAGAAGATTGAGCATGGCTGTGACCACAGCAACCGGCAAAACATTCACACGCCCGGTGGAAGTTTCGCACGGTCATCACCATAACCGGTTACCGCTACACCTTATACAGACGCGCTACGCAGTACCAATATAAGAAATATCGGTTTTTTTCCGTGGATATGTCCCTGCCCGTCGGCGCGAGGATGGCCGCTGCCCCTCAAGCCTGATAAAATCGCGCGCCTTCGCAGACCGGCAATGGCTGGGCTCCCGGAATAATTCGTACAACGGTTATTCAATGGCCCCGGCGTCGGTCGTTACCCAGAAATCCCCCCCCTAAAGGCCTGGATCATGAGCAAGCAACCCTCCCTGAGCTACAAGGACGCCGGTGTAGACATCGACGCCGGTGAAGCATTGGTCGAACGCATCAAGAGCGTCGCCAAGCGCACTGCGCGTCCGGAAGTCATGGGCGGCCTGGGCGGTTTCGGCGCCCTCTGCGAGATCCCGGCCGGCTACAAGCAACCGGTCCTGGTCTCGGGCACCGACGGCGTCGGCACCAAGCTGCGCCTGGCCCTGAACCTGAACAAGCACGACAGCATCGGCATCGACCTGGTGGCCATGTGCGTGAACGACCTGGTGGTCTGCGGCGCCGAGCCGCTGTTCTTCCTCGACTACTACGCCACCGGCAAGCTCAACGTCGACACCGCCGCCCAGGTCGTGACCGGCATCGGCGCTGGCTGTGAGCTGTCCGGCTGCTCCCTGGTCGGCGGCGAAACCGCTGAAATGCCTGGCATGTACGAAGGCGAAGACTACGACCTGGCCGGCTTCTGCGTCGGCGTCGTGGAAAAGGCCGAGATCATCGACGGCTCGAAAGTCGCCGCTGGCGATGCCCTGCTCGCCCTGCCGTCCTCCGGCCCGCACTCCAACGGCTACTCGCTGATCCGCAAGATCATCGAAGTTTCGGGTGCCGACATCGAAAACACCCAGCTCGACGGCAAGCCACTGGCCGACCTGCTGATGGCCCCGACCCGCATCTACGTCAAGCCGCTGCTCAAGCTGATCAAGGACACCGGCGCCGTCAAGGCCATGGCCCACATCACCGGTGGTGGCCTGCTGGACAACATCCCGCGTGTGCTGCCAAAAGGCGCCCAGGCCGTGGTCGACGTGGCGAGCTGGACCCGCCCGGCGGTGTTCGACTGGCTGCAAGAGAAAGGCAATGTCGATGAAACCGAAATGCACCGCGTGCTGAACTGCGGCGTGGGCATGGTCATCTGCGTGGCCCAGGAGCACGTCGAGACGGCCCTGAACGTATTGCGTGAAGCTGGCGAGCAGCCTTGGGTCATCGGCCAGATCGCTATCGCGGCCGAAGGCGCTGCACAGGTCGAGCTGAAAAACCTTAAGGCGCACTGATGTCCGCAACCTGTGACGTGGTGGTGCTGCTGTCCGGCACCGGCAGTAACTTGCAGGCCTTGATCGACAGCACACGGACCGGCGACAGCCCGGTCCGTATCCGCGCGGTGATTTCCAACCGCGCCGATGCCTACGGCCTGCAACGCGCCAAGGAGGCGGGTATCGACACCCGCGTCCTGGATCACAAGGCGTTCGAGGGCCGCGAAGCCTTCGACGCCGCGCTGATCGAGCAAATCGACACCTTCAATCCGCAACTGGTGGTCCTCGCTGGCTTCATGCGCATCCTCAGCGCTGGCTTCGTGCGTCACTACCAGGGCCGCCTGTTCAATATCCATCCCTCGCTGCTGCCCAAATACAAAGGGTTACACACTCACCAGCGGGCGCTGGAGGCCGGAGACACGGAGCACGGCTGCTCTGTGCACTTTGTCACCGAGGAACTCGATGGCGGACCACTGGTCGTACAGGCAGTAATACCGGTAGAGTTGCACGACACGCCGCAAAGCCTGGCGCAACGGGTTCACACCCGCGAGCACCAGATCTACCCGATGGCCGTGCGTTGGTTTGCCGAAGGAAGGCTGACCCTCGACGATCGCGGTGCCTCACTGGACGGCCAGTTGCTCGCCGCCAGCGGCCATTTGATTCGATACTAGGAGATTTTATGCGTCGCGCCCTGCTCTTCGCTTGCGCTCTGCTTGCCTTGCCCCTGGCACAGGCCGCAGACCTTCAACCGTTCTCCGCCAGCTACACCGCCGACTGGAAACAGTTGCCCATGAGCGGCACTGCCGAGCGCAGCCTGACCAAGGAAGCCAACGGCACCTGGAAGCTGAGCTTCAAGGCTTCGATGATGATCGCCAGCCTGACCGAAGAAAGCACCCTGACCCTGGACAAGGACACGCTGCTGCCGCAGTCCTACCACTTCGAACGCGGTGGCCTGGGCAAAGCCAAGAAGGCCGACCTGGACTTCGACTGGAACACCAAGATGGTCACCGGCACCGATCGCGGTGACGCGGTCAAGCTGCCGCTCAACCGTGGCATGGTCGATAAATCCACTTACCAGTTGGCCCTGCAGCACGACGTGGCGGCCGGCAAGAAAAGCATGAGCTATCAGGTCGTCGATGATGGCGAAATCGATACCTATGACTTCCGCGTGCTGGGCTCGGAAAAGGTCGACACCAAGGCCGGCCAGATCGAGGCGATCAAGGTCGAGCGCGTGCGCGACCCGACACAAAGCAAGCGCATCACCGTGCTCTGGTTCGCCAAGGACTGGGACTACCTGCTGGTGCGCCTGCAACAGGTCGAGACCGACGGCAAGGAGTACAACATCATGCTCCTGGACGGTACGGTCAACGGCAAGGCTGTGAAAGGCAGCTGATTGACGCCGATAACAAGAAGCCCCGCCGATGCGGGGCTTTTTATTTGCCAGGACTTCATGACCACCCAATGACCCTGTGGGAGCGGGCTTGCTCAAGGATTGGCGCTGCCACATGAAACCTTTTTCATGAACGCCACCTGCGACCGAATGCCGCGCACCGCCTGGCCTGCAGGATTGCTGCGCTTTCCATGAAAATTTCTTAACACGCCGAAGCATTTACTTAGCACGCTACCAAAATCTATAACAAAGCCCTGCACACGCCTTGCTGCAGATAACAGAGATTGGAGCTTGCAAGATGACTGTGAAAGTAACTGAACGCGACGACGCTCACATGTCCCACGAAGGCATTGCCGCCGGTATCCGGATCTGGGATGTGCATCAACAGGATTTACTGGTGGGGATGTTCCACTCCGAAACGGACGCCCACAGCTACAAGGCCGAGCTGGAGCGTGAGGAGCGGCAGCGCTCGCGTGAGATAGCAGAATCCTGAACAACACAAACCCCTATGGGACTTGTGCCTGTGGGAGCAAAGCTTGCTCGCGATAGCACTGTGTCAGACAGAAAAATATTGCCTGATACTGCGCTATCGCGAGCAAGCTTTGCTCCCACAGGCTCCCACAGTTTTTCTGGAGACCTCTGCAGATGCTCCAGGTTGTGCGTTTAGCTTACAGCCCCGCTTACCACATCAAATCATCAGGAATCTGATACGCCGCGTACGGATCATCGGCATCCACTTCTTCGGTCTGGGTGTTGAGCTGGACGATGCGCTGGGGGTCGCGCTCCTGGATCTTCAGGGCCGCCTCGCGCGGGATCACTTCGTAGCCGCCGGCATGGTGGACAATCGCCAGCGAGCCACTGCTCAGCTTGTTGCGCATCAGCGTGTTGACCGAGATACGCTTGACCTTCTTGTCGTCGACGAAGTTGTAATAGTCCTCAGTGGTCAGCTTCGGCAGGCGCGAGACTTCGATCAATTGCTTGATCTGCGCGGCCCGAGCCTTCTGCTCGACCTTTTCCTGCTGCTGACGGTTGAGTTCCTGGTCGCGCTTGACCTTTTCGGCCATCGCCTCCTGGGCGGCACGCTGCTGGGAGTCATCCAGTTCGATCTGGCCTTTATGGGCCAGGCGTTGCTGCTTCTGTTTCTCTTTGCCGACCTGCTTGGCCTGCTTTTGGTTGACCAGCCCTGCTTTGAGCAACTGGTCGCGAAGGGAAAGGCTCATGGTGCTTACTCACTTAGGCAACGGCCTCAGCCACAGCTGGGCAAATTCTTTTCCTGACGTTTGGCTTCGCCCCACAAGGCGTCCAACTCTTCGAGGGTGCAATCTTCCATGGGACGGTGGGTGTCGCGCAATGCCTGTTCGATAAATCGGAACCGCCGCTCGAATTTTCCGTTGGCGTCGCGCAGGGCGGTTTCCGGGTCGACCTTGAGGTGGCGCGCCAGATTCACCACGCTGAACAGCAGGTCACCGATCTCGTCGCTGATGGCCACCGGATCATTGTCGGCCATGGCTTCGAGCACTTCGTCCAATTCCTCCCGCACCTTGTCGAGCACCGGCAACGGGCCTGGCCAGTCGAAACCAACCTGGGCCGCACGCTTCTGCAACTTCGCCGAACGGGACAACGCCGGCAGCGCCCCCGGCACATCGTCGAGCAACGACAACTGCTCGGGCGCCGCGGCTTTCTCGGCCCGCTCCTCTGCCTTGATTTCTTCCCAGCGCTGCTTGACCTGCTCTTCGCTCAGGCGCGGGATATCCATGGGCGCATACAGATCACCAGTAGGGAACACATGGGGATGGCGACGGATCAGCTTGCGGGTGATGCTGTCGACCACGCCGGCAAATTCGAAGCGGTTTTCTTCCCGGGCCAGTTGGCTGTAATACACCACCTGGAACAACAGGTCGCCCAACTCGCCCTGCAAGTGATCGAAGTCGCCGCGCTCGATGGCATCGGCCACTTCGTAGGCTTCTTCCAGGGTATGAGGGACGATGGTCGCGTAGGTTTGCTGGATGTCCCACGGGCAGCCGTACTGCGGGTCCCGCAGGCGGTTCATCAGGTGGAGCAGGTCTTCAAGGCTGTACATTAAATCCGTCTCATCACACAAAGCCCTGTGGGAAATAATCCATAGGAGCAGCCTGTGGTGAGAGAGCCTGTGGGAGCAAAGCTTGCTCGCGATTGGGGCTGTGGACCCAACCCATATAGAGGCTGACCCACCGTTATCGCGAGCAAGCTTTGCTCCCACAGGTCAGCTCCCACAGGCTTTCTCCCACATTAGTGGTTAGGGATCACCCCGGCGTCCGGTTACGCCGGGTCTCGATGATGTTCGGCAACTGGGAAATCCGCCCCAGCAACCGCCCCAGCGCATCCAGCCCCGGAATCTCGATGGTCAGGGACATCAGCGCGGTGTTGTCTTCCTTGTTCGAACGGGTGTTGACCGCCAGTACGTTGATCCGCTCGTTCAGCAACACCTGGGACACGTCACGCAGCAGACCGGATCGGTCGTAGGCGCGGATGACGATGTCCACCGGGTAGGTGAGCACCGGCACCGGGCCCCAACTGACCTGGATGATCCGCTCCGGCTCGCGACCGGCCAGTTGCAGCACCGAGGCACAGTCCTGGCGGTGAATGCTCACGCCACGGCCCTGGGTGATGTAGCCGACGATCGCATCCCCCGGCAATGGCTGGCAGCAGCCGGCCATCTGGGTCATCAGGTTGCCCACGCCCTGGATCTGGATATCGCCGCGCTTGCCTGGCTTGTAGCCGGTGGCCTTGCGCGGGATCAGCTCCAGTTGCTCGTTGCCCCGCTCCGGCTCCACCAGTTGCTGGGCCAGGTTGACCAACTGCGCCAGGCGTAGATCGCCGGCACCGAGGGCGGCGAACATGTCCTCGGCGGTTTTCATGTTGGCTTTTTCGGCCAGCTTGTCGAAATCCACCTGCGGCAGGCCCAGGCGCCCGAGTTCACGCTCGAGCAAGGTCTTGCCGGCGGCGACGTTCTGGTCGCGAGCCTGCAACTTGAACCAGTGGACGATTTTCGCCCGTGCCCGCGAGGTGGTGATGTAGCCCAGGTTCGGGTTCAGCCAGTCGCGGCTCGGCGTACCGTGCTTGCTGGTGATGATCTCGACCTGTTCACCGGTCTGCAGGCTGTAGTTGAGCGGTACGATCCGCCCATTGATCTTGGCGCCACGGCAGTTGTGGCCGATCTCGGTGTGGACCCGGTAGGCGAAGTCCAGCGGCGTCGCGCCCTTGGGCAGGTCGATGGCGTGGCCGTCGGGGGTGAAGATATAGACCCGGTCCGGCTCGATATCGACCCGCAGCTGTTCGGCCAGGCCGCCGATGTCACCCAGTTCCTCATGCCACTCGAGCACCTGGCGCAGCCAGGAGATTTTCTCTTCGTAATGGTTGGACCCGGACTTGACGTCGGTGCCCTTGTATTTCCAGTGGGCGCAGACGCCCAGTTCGGCCTCCTCGTGCATGGCATGGGTGCGGATCTGCACTTCCAGTACCTTGCCCTCGGGGCCGATCACGGCGGTGTGCAACGAGCGATAGCCGTTTTCCTTGGGGTTGGCGATGTAGTCGTCGAACTCCTTTGGAATGTGCCGCCACAAGGTATGGACGATCCCCAGCGCGGTGTAGCAGTCGCGCATTTCCGGGACCAGTACGCGAACGGCGCGAACGTCGTAGATCTGGCTGAATTCCAGGCCCTTGCGCTGCATTTTTCGCCAGATCGAGTAGATGTGCTTGGCCCGGCCACTGATGTCGGCTACCACGCCGGTGGCCTGCAACTCTTCGCGCAGTTGGGTCATCACATCGGTGATGAAGCGCTCGCGATCCAGCCGCCGCTCATGCAACAGCTTGGCGATCTGCTTGTACTGATCGGGCTCCAGGTAGCGGAAGGACAGGTCCTCCAGCTCCCACTTGATGTGACCGATGCCGAGACGGTGGGCCAGGGGTGCATAGATGTCGAACACCTCCCGGGCGACGCGATTGCGTTTTTCGTCATCGGCAGACTTCACGGCGCGGATGGCGCAGGTGCGTTCGGCCAGCTTGATCAGCGCGACGCGCACGTCGTCGACCATCGCCACCAGCATCTTGCGCAGGTTTTCCACCTGGCCCTGGGTGCCCAGCACCATCGATTGGCGCGGGCTGAGGCTGGCACTGATGGCGGCCATGCGCAGCACGCCGTCGATCAGCTTGGCCACCACCGTGCCGAAACGCTGGCTGACCACCGGTAGCTGGATCTGCCCTTCGCGCACGCCGCGGTACAGCACCGCCGCCACCAGGGAGTCCTGGTCGAGCTTGAGGTCAGCGAGAATTTCGGCGATCTCCAGGCCCGTCTGGAAACTCGAGGTGCCTTCGGACCACAGGTTCTTCGCCGCGTTGTGTTGCTGCTCCGCCTCGCGAGCGAACTCGCAGGCGGCTTTCAAGGCTTCGCGATCCAGTGCCATGTCGACGCTGACCGCATGATCGAGCCAAGCCTCGAGATTGATACTGCCGTCAGTGTTGATCGGCTGGTGTGCTCTCACCTGTACCATCTTTACTTACCTTCCCTACGACGCAGATTCAATGCGTCAACTTCGCTGACCTTCATGCCCGTGTTTGCGCCCAGGACTGTGGCGGGTTGGCACGAACGGGTCAGTCGGACAAGCCATCCTGGCTCGCTTCAAATAACGCCATGGCCTCGACATGTGCCGTTTGAGGAAACATATCGAGAATCCCGGCACGTTTTAACCGGTAGCCCTGCTTGATCAGTTCGACCGTATCCCTGGCCAAAGTTGCCGGGTTGCACGATACATAGACCAACCGCTTGGCACCCAGGGACGACAGCTTGCGCACCACCTCGAAAGCACCGTCACGGGGTGGGTCCAAGAGTACCGCAGAAAAGCCTTCGCCGATCCATTCGGCATCGGCCAGAGGCTGGGATAAATCAGCCTGAAAAAAGGCAGTGTTATTCAAATTGTTGCTGACGGCATTGGCCGCCGCACGGTCCACCATGGTTTGCACGCCTTCGACGGCCACTACCTGGCGCACGCTTTGGGCCAGCGGCAAGGCAAAATTGCCCAGCCCACAGAACAGATCCAGCACCCGTTCCTCAGGGCGCGGCGCCAGCCATTGCAAGGCTTGGGCGATCATCGCTTCATTGACCCCGGCGTTCACCTGGATGAAGTCCCCCGGCCGGTACGCCAGCTCAAGGTCCCAGGCATCCAGGCGAAACCCCAGGGCCTGCCCGGGCTCGACCGGTTGCGGTTCACCTTCACCGTGCAACCACAACTGGGCTTCATGGAAAACGCAGAAGTCCTTGAGGATCGTCAGGTCGGCCTTCGACAGCGGCGCCATGTGGCGCAGCAATACCGCGAGGGACGAACCGGCGAACAACTCCACATGCCCCAGCGCCTGGGGTTTGCTCAAGCGACGCAGCATCTCCGGCAGGCGGCTCATGATCGGCTGCAAGGGCTGTACCAGCACCGGGCAATCACCGATGGCAACGATGTCCTGGCTGCCGACGGCACGGAAACCGACTTCGAGTTTTTTCGCCTTCTGGTCCCAGCGCACCGCCACCCGGGCGCGACGCCGATAACCGAACTCCGGCCCGCTCAGGGGAGCGGCCCATTCCTCTGGCACCACCCCGGCCACCCGCGACAACTGCTCGGCGAGCATGCGCTGTTTCAGGGCGAGTTGTTCGTCATGGGGCAAATGTTGGACGCTGCAACCGCCGCAGCGACCGGCATGAACACACGGCGCCGCACGCCGCAGCTCACTGGGCAGGAACACCCGCTCGGTGCGCGCCTCGACCACTTTGCCATGGGCACCGAGCACCCGCGCCTCGACTTCTTCGCCGGCCAGGGCGCCGATGACAAACCAGGTGCGCCCCTCGACAAAGGCGATGCCGCGGCCATCGTTGGCCAGGCGCTCAATGGTCAAGCGCTGCTTTTTACCGGTGGGCACTTGCGGGGCCCGGCTTCCGCCGCTGGGCTGGAAGCGCAAGCCTCTTTCTTGTTTGGCCATCAGTTGGGCGCGTCGAAAATGCCGGTCGACAGGTAACGGTCGCCACGGTCGCAGATGATCGCGACGATCACCGCATTTTCAACTTCCTTGGACAGGCGCAGCATCCCCGCCACGGCACCGCCCGAAGACACGCCGCAGAAGATGCCTTCTTCGCGAGCCAGGCGACGGGTCACGTCCTCCGCTTCGCTCTGGGCCATATCAATGATGCGATCCACGCGCTCGGCCTGGTAGATCTTCGGCAGATACTCTTCGGGCCAGCGACGAATGCCGGGGATGGCCGAGCCTTCCATCGGTTGCAGGCCGATGATCTGCACGTTCGGGTTCTGTTCTTTGAGGTAGCGCGAGGTGCCCATGATGGTGCCCGTGGTGCCCATCGAGCTGACGAAATGGGTGATGGTGCCGTCGGTCTGGCGCCAGATCTCAGGGCCGGTGGTGGTGTAGTGAGCTTCTGGATTGTCGCCGTTGGCGAACTGATCCAGCACCTTGCCACGCCCTTCGGCCTGCATGCGCTCGGCCAGGTCCCGGGCGCCCTCCATGCCCTCCTCCTGAGTCACCAGGATCAACTCGGCACCGTAGGCCGTCATCGCCGCCTTGCGCTCGGCGCTGGAGTTGTCGGGCATGATCAGGATCATCTTGTAGCCCTTGATCGCCGCTGCCATCGCCAAGGCTATGCCGGTGTTGCCGGAGGTCGCCTCGATCAGCGTATCGCCGGGCTGGATCTGCCCGCGCAATTCGCCACGGGTGATCATCGACAGCGCCGGCCGGTCCTTGACCGAACCCGCCGGGTTATTCCCTTCGAGCTTGAGCAAAAGCGTATTGGTGGTCACGCCGGGCAAGCGTTGCAAACGGACCAGCGGAGTGTTGCCGACGCAATCGGCGATGGTTGGGTACTGCAGAGTCATGGCGTATTCGCAATCCGGACTGCGGGGGCGCCTATCATACCGGCAAACCTGGCGCGGCCATATCACGCAAAGTAAGGGGGTTATGGCTTATGGGAATAAGCGAGGCGTGTGCTGCGTTGCGGGGGAGCTTGTCTACTCGCCACCGGATCCTCGCGAGCGCCTGATACTCAGGCCCATGTAGTCGATTCGGTACTCCACAGAATGCTTTTCCTACAGATCTGAACGCTCAAATCGTGCATGCATATCTGTTGTAAGCACCGTCTGTAAGCACTCTTCCTGCCTGTTTGTGGGTTCGTTCCTTTTGTATTGGTAACCAAGCGGTCAAGGCTATCTGGCTTTACACCGTGTTCTTTACAGTCGCACCGCTAAATGTACGAGCAAGATGCAGAGCAATAACGATGGTCAACGCGAAACAAAAAGATCCACAGACCAGCGCCCGACAGGCCTGCGGGCAACGCTTGCGCAACCTATTGGAAGAGTACGACATCGCCCCGTCGGCTTTTGCCGAGGTACTACGTGTTAGCCCTCAATGCCTGACGAACTGGAGCGTGCGGGGTGTGCCTCGGTTGCGGATGGCGCAATTGGCGCGCTTGCTGAGTGTCAGTGAAGTTTGGCTGGCGATTGGGGAGGGAGAACGGACATGTGACCTCCATCGGGAGGTAGAGCAGGATCGAACGGGTTTCCAGGGTTGAGACTGGTGATGCACGGTGGACACGAATTTTACAAAGATCCCCCGCCCGCAAATCGCTACACTGCGCAGGTAATGCGTGCCGGATGCGCGCACCGCTCAATCAGACGCTGGATGCAGGAGACAAGTGTGCTCAAGAAACTGGGAATCAAAGGCCGCGTGCTGTTGCTGACCCTGTTGCCGACCAGCCTGATGGCGCTGGTCCTGGGCGGCTATTTCACCTGGATGCAGCAATCGGACCTGCACGCCCAGTTGCTGCAACGTGGCGAGATGATCGCCGAACAACTGGCCCCGCTGGTCGCCCCGGCCATGAGCCGCCAGGACACCGATCTGCTGGAGCGCATCGCCACCCAGTCCCTCGAACAGGCGGACGTGCGCGCCGTAACCTTCCTCGCCCCCGACCGCATACCGCTGGCCCACGCCGGCCCGACCATGCTCAACCGGGCGCCGGAGGGCAACAGCACGCAGCTACTGCAACGCACCGGCAACGACGCCACGCGCTACCTGCTGCCGGTATTCGGCAAGCACCGCAACCTGGCGGGCGAACTGATTCCCGAAGAAGCCGACCGCCTGTTGGGCTGGGTCGAGTTGGAGTTGTCCCACAGCGGCATGTTGCTGCGCGGCTATCGCAGCCTGTTCGCCAGCCTGCTGCTGATCGGCGCCGGCCTGTGCCTGACCGCGTTGCTGGCCCTGCGCATGGGCCGCACGATCAACCGTCCACTGAGCCAGATCAAGCAGGCCGTGGCGCAACTCAAGGACGGCCATCTGGAAACCCGCCTGCCGCCGCTGGGTAGCCAGGAGCTGGATGAACTGGCCTCGGGCATCAACCGCATGGCCAGTACCTTGCAGAACGCCCAGGAAGAATTGCAGCACAGCATCGACCAGGCCACCGAAGACGTGCGCCAGAACCTGGAAACCATCGAGATCCAGAACATCGAGCTGGACCTGGCCCGCAAGGAAGCCCTGGAAGCGAGCCGGATCAAATCCGAATTCCTGGCGAACATGAGCCATGAAATCCGCACGCCGCTCAACGGTATCCTCGGCTTTACCCACCTGTTGCAGAAAAGCGAACTGACCCCGCGCCAGCTCGACTACCTGGGCACCATCGAGAAATCCGCCGACAGCCTGCTGGGGATCATCAACGAGATCCTCGACTTTTCGAAGATCGAGGCCGGCAAGCTGGTGCTCGACAACATTCCGTTCAACCTGCGCGACCTGCTGCAGGACACCCTGACCATCCTCGCCCCCGCCGCCCACGCCAAGCAGCTGGAACTGGTGAGCCTGGTCTACCGGGACACGCCGTTGTCGCTGGTGGGCGATCCGCTGCGCCTCAAGCAGATCCTCACCAACCTGGTGAGCAACGCCATCAAGTTCACCCGCGAGGGCACCATCGTCGCCCGGGCCATGCTCGAAGACGAGCACGAAGACAGCGTGCAGTTGCGTATCAGCATCCAGGACACGGGTATCGGCCTGTCCAACCAGGATGTGCGAGCGCTGTTCCAGGCGTTCAGCCAGGCCGACAACTCGCTGTCGCGACAACCGGGTGGCACCGGGCTGGGCCTGGTGATTTCCAAGCGCCTGGTGGAACAGATGGGCGGGGAAATCGGCGTCGACAGCACACCGGGCGAAGGTTCGGAGTTCTGGATCAGCCTGCGCCTGCCCAAGACCCGTGACGATGCCGAAGACCTGCCAGGCCCGCCGCTGCTGGGCCGGCGCGTGGCGGTGCTGGAGAACCACGAACTGGCCCGCCAGGCGTTGCAGCACCAGCTCGAAGACTGCGGCCTGCAAGTGACGCCGTTCAACACCCTGGAAAGCCTGACCAACGGCATCACCGTCGCCCACCAGACCGATCAGGCCATCGACCTGGCCGTGCTGGGCATCACCAGCAACGACATGCCACCGGAGCGCCTCAACCAACACATCTGGGACCTTGAGCACCTGGGCTGCAAAGTGCTCGTGCTGTGCCCCACCACCGAACAGACCCTGTACCATCTCTCGGTGCCCAACCCTCACAGTCAGTTGCAGGCCAAACCCGCTTGCACCCGCAAGTTGCGCCGCTCGCTTTCCGACCTGGTCAACCCACGCCCGACCCGCAGCGAACCCCATGAACCGGTTTCCAGCCGCGCCCCGAAAGTGCTGTGCGTGGACGACAACCCGGCCAACCTGTTGCTGGTGCAGACCCTGCTCGAAGACATGGGCGCCAAGGTGCTGGCGGTGGAAAGCGGCTATGCGGCGGTCAAGGCCGTACAGAAGGAAACCTTCGACCTGGTCTTGATGGACGTGCAGATGCCCGGCATGGACGGTCGCCAGAGCACCGAGGCGATCCGCCAGTGGGAAAGCGAGCGGCACTGCACGCCGCTGCCGATCGTCGCCCTCACCGCCCACGCCATGGCCAACGAAAAGCGTGCCCTGCTGCAAAGTGGCATGGATGATTACCTGACCAAACCCATCAGCGAGCGGCAACTGGCCCAGGTGGTGCTCAAATGGACCGGCCTGGCCCTGCGCAACCAATCGCCGGAGCGCGGCGGCGACGCCCAGGGCAGCAGCGAACTGCTGGTGCTCGATCACGAAGAAGGCCTGCGCCTGGCCGCCGGCAAGGCCGACCTGGCGGCGGACATGCTGGCGATGCTGCTGGCGTCCCTGGAAGCCGACCGCGAAGCGATCCGCCAGGCCTGCGAGGCCAACGATCACAACGCGCTGATTGAACGCGTCCACCGCCTGCACGGCGCCACCCGCTACTGCGGCGTACCGCAATTGCGGGCGGCCTGCCAGCGCAGCGAAACCCTGCTCAAGCAACAGGATCCCAAGGCCGCCGCCGCCCTGGAAGAATTGGAGCGGGCCATCAACCGCCTGGCGAGCGAGGCGCGTATCAGCGCCTGATCCAGGGCAATACCCTTGGAACCGGAATCGCTGAAAATCCATGCTCCGACCCCGGACCGTAGGAGCTGCCGAGCGAAGCGAGGCTGCGATCTTTTGATCTTTCGCTTGCGACTCAATTGTCAGCGTAAAGATCGCAGCCTCGCTTCGCTCGACAGCTCCTACAGGCTAGTTTTTTCTGCCAGGAGGCCGCCATGCGCGTCATTTTTTTCAGTAGCCAGACCTACGACCGCGACAGTTTCACCCAGGCCCCGACGCCCGCGGGCCTTCAATTGCAATTCCAGCCCGCCCGCCTGAACCTCGACACCGTGGCCCTGGCCGAACGGCATGAAGTGGTGTGCGCCTTCATCAACGATGACCTCAGTGCCCCGGTGCTGGAGCGGCTGGCCGAAGGCGGCACACGGCTGATCGCCCTGCGTTCGGCCGGCTACAACCATGTCGACCTGCTCGCCGCCCAGCGCCTGGGCTTGAGCATCGTCCGGGTGCCGGCCTACTCGCCCCATGCCGTGGCCGAACATGCCGTGGCGTTGATCATGGCCCTCAATCGCTGCCTGCACCGCGCCTACAACCGCACCCGGGACGGCAATTTCAGCCTCCATGGGCTAACCGGATTCGACTTGGTGGGCAAGACCGTCGGAGTGATCGGCACCGGGCAGATCGGCGCTACCTTCGCGCGGATCATGGCCGGCTTCGGCTGCCAGTTGCTGGCCTACGACCCCTACCCCAACCCGCAGGTCGAAGCCTTGGGCACCCGCTACCTGCCCTTGGCCGATCTGCTCGCGCAAGCGCAGATCATCAGCCTGCATTGCCCGCTGAACGAACAGAGCCGGCATCTGATCAACGCTCAATCGCTTGCCGCGATGCAACGCGGCGCCATGCTGATCAACACCGGACGCGGCGGCCTGGTGGACACACCGGCCTTGATCGAGGCGCTGAAAAGCGGCCAGTTGGGCTACCTGGGACTGGATGTCTACGAGGAAGAGGCCCAGTTGTTTTTCAAGGACCGCTCCGACCTGCCCTTGCAGGATGACGTGCTGGCACGGCTGTTGACCTTTCCCAATGTGATTGTCACCGCCCACCAGGCGTTCCTGACCCATGAAGCGTTGGCAGCGATTGCCATGACCACCCTGGACAACATCGCCGCCTGGGCGGCCGGCACGCCGCAAAACCTGGTAGACAGCTGATCCTCCCAGTCCCCCCTGTGGGAGCGGGCTTGCTCGCGAAGGCGGTGTTTCAGTTAGCCTATGTGTTGCTGACACACCGCCTTCGCGAGCAAGCCCGCTCCCACATTAGGGATGGAGTTTCGTCGGCAAGATTCGTGGTTGACCATCCCAACCCATGCCCCGTGCTAGCATGTCGCGCCTATTTGGAGGACCCATGGCCGAACACGATTTCCGCTACACCCTGATGAACCCCCAGCACACCTTGACCGAAGTCCGCGCGCTGGCGCCGGGCCGCTACCAGGTCACCGGCAATGGCGGTTCGATCCAGGCCAATGATGTGTTGCTCGTCACGCTCAAGGGCAGCAAGGACTTGTCCATGCGCCTGACCGTGGACACCGTGCGGCACCTGCTCAAGCCCATGGGCCAATGGACCGCCATGGCCACCGGTCCGGTGTTCGGCGAACTGGCGATCCACACTTGGCAGGTCAACTGCGATAGCTGCGCCAAAGAATTGAGCTTCGAATTCGCCGTTGATGCCAAGCTCGGCGTCAAGGCCCAGAAACCGGCCGCCACCGCACGGATCGCCGAACTGGGCTGGACCACCGTGGGTGAAAAACACCTATGCCCGAAATGCCAGGAAGCCGCCTGATGAAACGTCTGGCCCTGTCCGCGTCGATCGGCATGAGCCTGATGGGGTGTGCCGCTGAACCTGTGCAGTTGCAACACAACCGCAGCTACATCCTGGAGTGGATCGGTGAACGACCATTGATGGACTACAGCCACCTGACCATCACCCTTGGGGATGACGGTCGTGCCTATGGCAACGGCGGCTGCAACCACTGGTTCGCGCCCTACACCCAGGAGGGCCACCGCTTGAGCTTCGGCAAGATCGGCAGCACGCGCAAACGCTGTGCCCCGGCGGTGATGGAGCAAGAAACGCGCTTCTTGCAGGCCCTGGAAAAGGTCGAACGCTGGGACATCTCGCCCATCGACCAAATGCGCTTCTGGCCGGCCCAGGGCAAGCCGCTGCGTTGGTGGTTGGAAGAGGGCTGAGCACCGGCCCCACTTGATCGTTCCCATGCTCCGCGTGGGAACGCCTCTGGGGACGCTCCGCGTTCCGCTTTTGGGACGCAGAGCGTCCCGGGCTGCATTCCCACGCAGAGCGTGGGAACGATCATCACTTGAGCGCCTGCAACGCCTCAAGCTTGGCCATCACCCCCGCCGCCGTCTGCTCCCCCAGCAACTGCTCGCGCACCTTGCCCTGGTTATCGATGATGTACGTCACCGGTAGCCCTTCGCTGCGAGGCAGGTCGAAGATCTCGGCCGGATCCCGGGCCAGCACCGTGAAGCGAATCCCCATCTTGTCGCTGGCACTCTTGAGTTCTTCGCCCTGTACCTGGTCGAAGTTGACCCCGAACACACCGATGTTGCGCCCCTTGAGCTGTTCGGCCAAGGCATTGAATTCCGGGATTTCGGTACGGCACGGCGCACACCATTCGGCCCAGTAGTTGAGCACCACCCATTGTTTGTCCAACCGCTGCGAGGCAATGGCCTGGCCGTTCTGGTCCACGCCGTAGTCGTTCCCACAACCGGCGAGCAACAAAATGCCGATGAATGTCAGTGCCGCCGTCAATCGCCTTGCCATGTGCCAATCCTTGTCTGAATGTGAACGCTGCTGCGACCCGTCGCCTCTCTCAGGTGCTAGGGGCTTCGCGGCACAGTAGAATAGCCGCCACCTTACGCAAGATGCGACCCACTCATGACCGATCTGACGCTTTATCACAACCCGCGCTGCTCGAAATCCCGCGGTGCGCTGGAACTGTTGGAGGCCCGTGGCCTGACGCCCACCGTGGTCCGCTACCTGGAAACCCCACTCGACGCCGCGCACCTGGAACGCCTGCTGGGCAAGCTCGGCATCACCGCCCGGCAGTTGCTGCGCACCGGCGAAGACGAATACAAAGACTTGAACCTGGCCGACGAAAGCCTCAGCCAGGCCCAGTTGATCGCCGCCATCGCCGCCCACCCGAAGCTCATGGAACGGCCGATTCTGGAAGCCGGGGAAAAGGCCATGATCGGCCGTCCGCCGGAGAAAATCCTGGAGATCCTGCCGTGACCACGCCGTACATCCTGGTGTTGTATTACAGCCGCAGCGGCTCCACCAACGAAATGGCCCGGCAGATCGCCCGTGGTGTCGAGCAGGCCGGGCTGGAAGCCAGGTTGCGTACGGTCCCGGCGATTTCTGCCGAGTGCGAAGCGGTTTCCCCGGACATCCCGGAGCAAGGCCCACTCTACGCCAGCCTCGATGACCTGAAGAACTGCGCTGGCCTGGCCTTGGGCAGCCCGACCCGGTTCGGCAACATGGCCGCGCCGCTCAAGTACTTTCTCGACGGCACCAGCAACCTGTGGCTGACCGGCGCGCTGGTGGGCAAACCGGCCGGGGTATTCACCTCCACCGCGAGCCTGCACGGCGGCCAGGAAACCACCCTGCTGTCGATGATGCTGCCGCTGCTGCACCACGGCATGCTGATCACCGGCCTGCCCTACAGTGAATCGGCCTTGATCGACACCCAGGGCGGCGGTACGCCCTACGGCCCGAGCCATCACGCCGGGGCCGACGGCAAAAGCGGCTTGAACGAACATGAGGTCGCCCTGTGCCGCGCCTTGGGTTTGCGCCTGGCGAAAACCGCCCTGTTGCTGGAGAACGGCCGTGGCTAAGAAGCCGAAGATCCTGCCTTCCATCCAATGGCTGGAACCGCGCGTACGCCTCGCCCGCGTCCTCAGCCTGCTGTGCTTTTTCGGCCTGGTGGGGTTGCTCAGCGCGTACTACCTGCTGATCGCCGATCTGCACGGCGCGCGCCCCTGGGTCATTCTGCTGATCGAACTTGTGCCGCTGCTGCTACTCGCCCCCGGCATGCTCACCGGCAGCGCCCGCGGACACTCGTGGATGTGCTTCGTGGTGAATTTGTATTTTATCAAGGGCGCGCTGGCGGCCTATGACCCGAACCGGCAACTGTTCGGCGTGCTGGAAATGGCGGCGAGCGTGGCCGTGTTCTGCTCGGCGTTGCTGTATGTGCGTTGGCGGTTTCAGTTGAATCGGCGGTTGGCGGGAGAAGGTGAACCCGCCGTTGCCTTATAGGCCGCTATCGCGAGCAAGCTCGCTCCCACAGGGGATTCGTGAACGCCACAAACCTCATGTGGGAGCGAGCCTGCTCGCGATGGGTGCAACTCGGTTTCAATGATTGACGGTGTAAGCCAGCATCATCGATATCTGGCTCATCGGCCGCCCCCCACTCTCTTCATGCCACTGGTTGAAGGCATTTTGCACCGTCGCCAGGTCCCGCAGGCTGGTGGGGACCTTGTCGATGATCTCCTGAGCATTGAGCGCGGCCACGACGTCATAGCTGGGCACGAAGGTGTCCTTGCCCATCATCCGCAAAAAGCGCGGCGCCGAGAGGCCGCCCAGTTGATGGCCGTGCTTTTTCAGGTAGGTCCACAGGCCGACGATGTCAGTCACCGGCCAGTCGGCAACCAGCGCGCCGAAGCTGCCCTTTTCATGGGCCACGTCCAATATCAGCTGCGCGTTGCGCGGCACGCTCTTGAGCTTGCCCAGGTGGCGGATGATCCGCGCGTCCTGCATCAACCGCTCCAGGTGCTCGGCGCTCATCAGCACGACTTTCTCCGGATCGAACTTGAAGAACACCTCTTCAAAGGCCGGCCACTTGGCGTCCACCAGGCTGTGCTTGAGCCCGGCGCGGAACACCCGCAGCGCCATGGTCGAGAGGTAACGGTCGTCGCCGATCTTGCGCAGTTGCGCCGCAGTCTTGGGCACCGGCAGGTGGGCTTCCAGCTCAGCCGCCGAACCGAAGCGGTTCAGACAGTACTCGTGCAGCCACTTGTAATCGCGCATGCCCTCTCCTGGGGGTTAAAAATGAAAACGGCGCTTGAAAGCGCCGTAATAACTATCGGTAGAGTCAGAGGTTCACCACATTGACGAACCGCGGCGTGGCGTTTTCGTCGATGCGCAGGTTGGTGAAGTCGAACAGGTTGCGGTCCGCCAGTTGCGACGGAATGACGTTCTGCAAGCCGCGGAAAATGCTCTCGGTACGACCCGGGGTCTTGCGTTCCCATTCCTGGAGCATCTCCTTGACCACCTGGCGTTGCAGGTTTTCCTGGGAGCCGCACAGGTTGCAGGGGATGATCGGGAACTGCTTGAAATCCGAATAGGCCTGGATGTCTTTCTCGTTGCAATAGGCCAGCGGGCGGATCACCACGTTGCGCCCGTCATCGGCGCGCAGCTTGGGCGGCATGGCCTTGAGCGAGCCGTTGTAGAACATGTTCAGGAAGAAGGTCTCGACGATATCGTCGCGGTGGTGCCCCAGGGCCATCTTGGTTGCGCCGATCTCATCGGCGAAGGTGTAGAGCGTTCCGCGCCGCAGGCGTGAGCACAGCGAACAGGTGGTCTTGCCTTCGGGGATCAGTTCCTTGACCACCGAATAGGTGTCTTTCTCGACGATGTGATATTCCACGCCGAGCGACTCAAGGTAGGCCGGCAGCACATGCTCGGGGAACCCGGGCTGCTTCTGGTCCATGTTCACCGCGACGATGTCGAACTTGATCGGCGCAACTTTCTGCAGATGCATCAGCACATCGAGCAAGGTGTAGCTGTCCTTGCCGCCGGACAGGCAGACCATGACCTTGTCGCCGTCCTCGATCATGTTGAAATCGGCGACCGCCTCACCGGCCAGGCGGCGCAGGCGCTTTTGCAGTTTGTTCTGGTTGACCGTAAGAGTGCCCATGACGCGAAATCCGTGAGGTGTGACGAAAGGCCGGCATTTTACGCAAAAACCGGCTTTCGGCGAAGAGTTGATGCACCACTGTTGTGGTCAGGGTTTGTGGGAGCAAAGCTTGCTCGCGAAACAGACGCCTCGGTTTCTGAAAGACCGCATCGCTTCCATCGCGGGCAAGCCTTGCTCCCACAATCGCCTCGCTACAAGGTGAATTTCTTTGCCAAGGGTTGTGTACAGACCCATCGGCGATTAGCACCACGGCCGACAGCGCGATTTGCTCTAAGCCCCCCATCCCCCTCGGGGTGACTCCTTTCTATACTGCGACATAAGGTCGCACACACTTACAGACCTTCACTTACCCGGCCATTTGGCCCGTAGGCGCTCCGTTGGGGGGCGATGGCAATAACAAAGGAGTGACTGACTATGATCCATCATGTCGTGGGGCTCTTTACCCACCCTGATCAAGAATGGAAAGAAATCCGTGGCGATCAGGAGGAAAGCATCAGCCACATGTACCTCACCCACACGCTGATCCTGGCGGCTATTCCCGCGGTATCGGCATTCATCGGCACCACGCAGGTGGGATGGGTCATCGGCAATCGTCCGCCGGTCATGCTCACCCAGGAAAGTGCGCTGTGGATGACCGTCATGTCGTACCTGGCCATGTTGGGCGGGGTGGCAGTGATGGGCGCCTTCATCCACTGGATGGCCCGTACCTACGACGCCAATCCGAGCCTGGCCCGCTGCGTCGCATTCGCCACCTACACCGCGACACCTTTGTTCATCGGCGGCCTGGCGGCGCTCTACCCGCACATGTGGCTGGGAATGATCGTCGGCACGGCGGCGATCTGCTACACGGTCTACCTGCTGTATGTGGGCCTGCCGACGTTCATGAACATTCCCCAGGACGAAGGTTTTCTGTTTTCCAGTTCGGTACTCGCCGTCGGCCTCGTGGTGCTGGTGGCCATCATGGCGTTCACGGTCATCGTCTGGGGGCTGGGCGTCGGCCCGGTCTATACCAGTTGAAGGATTGAAACCGTCCCGATAGTCCCCTCCAATAAAAAAGCAGGATCTGCCGACACAGGCCGCCGCAAGGCGGCCTTCCTGTGTTTGAGCCGCGCGAAACGACCACTGAGCGCCTGGACGATTCGCAACGGCCGACGCTTGCGGCATACTCGGGCTTCTGGAGACCCGTAAAGCATGCTCGAGCAACTCAATACCCGCGTCGAAGAGTGTTACCAACAAGCCGAATCCTTTTTCAAACGTCCTTTCAAACGCCCGGTGGTCAGCTTCAAATTGCGTGGCCAGAAGGCCGGTGTTGCGCACCTGCATGAAAACCTGCTGCGCTTCAATCCACAGTTGTACCGGGAAAACGCCGAAGACTTCCTCAAGCAGACCGTCGCCCATGAAGTCGCGCACCTGATCGCCCATCAACTGTTTGGCGAACGCATCCAGCCCCATGGCGAAGAATGGCAACTGATCATGCGCGGGGTCTACGAACTGCCGCCCAACCGCTGCCACACCTACGAAATCAAACGCCGCAGCGTGACCCGCTACATCTACAAATGCCCCTGCGACGGCAGCGACTTCCCGTTCTCGGCCCAGCGCCACAGCCTGGTGCGCCAGGGGCGGCGGTATTTGTGCCGGAGCTGCCGCAATACCTTGGTGTTCAGTGGGGAGACCCGGGTGGAATAGCAGGCTTTTGTGGTGGCTGGGCTGGCCCCTTCGCGAGCAAGCCCGCTCCCACACTGGATCTTCGGTGTTAACAAATCCCTGTGGGAGCGGGCTTGCTCGCGAAGAGGCCCCAAAGGGCACTACAAAATCACCTTGGCATCCCGCAATTGAGCGATCCGCTGCGCACTAAACCCCAACGCCCCCAACACCTGATCCGTATGCGCCCCCACCCCCGCGCCAATATGCCGTGGCTCGGGCAACCCTTCGGAAAATCTCAACGGGCAAGCTATCTGCGCCTGGCTCGAACCATCGCCCCGGGGCACCTGTGTCACCAGCTCTCGAGCCTGCAACTGCGGATGCCGCAAAGCCTCCTCCAGGCTCAGCACCGGCTCGACGCACGCATCGATCCCGGCAAACACCCTGCACAGCTCGTCAAAGTCATGTTTCTCGAACTCGGCCTGCAGTGCCTGCTTAAGAGCGTGTTGTTGTTCAGGCTTGGGGGACAACCCCTGGGCCGCCAGCTCCGGACGCCCCAAGGCCCCGCACAACGCCTGCATGAACACCGGTTCCAGGCTGCCCACCGACATCCAGCGACCATCGCGGGTGCGGTAATAGTCATAGAAGCTGCCGCCGTTGAGCATCTGCTTTTCCCAACCCGGCTCGACACCGCAGGCCAGGTAACCGGCACCGGCCATGGCGTTGAGGCTGAACACACAGTCAGTCATGCTCACGTCCAGGTGCTGACCCTGCCCGGTTTGCTGACGGGCGATGACCGCCGCCAACAGCCCGATCACGCCGTGCAACGAACCACCGGCGATGTCCGCCGCCTGGATCCCCAGCGGCAACGGACCGCTGTCGGCACGGCCGGTGTGGCTGGCCAGCCCCGCCAGGGCCAGGTAATTGATGTCGTGACCGGCGCGGTCCTTGTAGGGCCCGGTCTGGCCGTAGCCGGTGATCGACACATAGATCAGCCGCGGATTGATCGCCTTCAAGGCCTCGTACCCCAGGCCCAGCCGCTCCATCACACCGGGGCGGAACTGTTCCAACAGGATGTCGTGGTCCGCCAGCAGCTGCGTGACCACCGCCAACGCTTCCGGCTGCTTGAGGTCCAGGGCCAGGCTGCGTTTGTTGCGGTTGAGGTAGGCGTGGCTGGCCGATACCCCCTGGTCATGGGGCGGCAGTACCCGCAGCAGGTCCTGGCGGGTCGGCGACTCGATGCGCAACACCTCGGCCCCCATGTCCGCCAGCAACAGCGAGGCGAACGGGCCGGGCAGCAGGGTCGAGAAGTCCAGAACCTTGAGCGATGCCAGTGGGCCTTGCATGAGCGATCTCCAAGAGGGTGATGGTTGAAGACTAGGCAGGGGTTGGTGATGGGGCAATTACCGCAGGTGTCACTTCGAATGACGATTGCGCTCAAGGCTGGCGCAGATCCTTTGTGGCGAGGCTGGGCTGTGGGAGCAAAGCTTGCTCGCGAAACAGGCGCCTCGACTTCTGAAAGACCGCATCGCCTGCATCGCGGGCAAGCCTTGCTCCCACAAAGTGTGGGATACATCCCCTCGCCACAAAAAGCATGTCCGTCTTGAAATTGAGTGCAAAAAAAACCCGCCGAAGCGGGTTTTTCATTACAGACTGAAGATTACTTCACAGCGCCTGGAGCAGAGGATTCAGCCGCTGCAATCTGCGCCGCCGCAATCTGCTCGTCATCTTCACGGACATCGGAGATACCACGACCACCGGAAGCCAGCTCGGTCTGCAACTGGTCTTCGTCCAGTTCCTTGACCCACTTGGCAACCACGATCGTGGCGACGGCGTTGCCCACCAGGTTGGTCAGGGCGCGGGCTTCGGACATGAAGCGGTCGATACCCAGGATCAGTGCCAGGCCGGCCACCGGCAAGGTGCCCACGGCCGACAGGGTGGCCGCCAGTACGATGAAACCACTACCGGTCACGCCAGCAGCACCTTTGGACGACAGCAGCAGCACCAGCAGCAGGGTGATCTGGTGAGTCAGGTCCATCGGGGTGTCGGTGGCCTGGGCGATGAACACCGCGGCCATGGTCAGGTAGATCGAAGTACCGTCGAGGTTGAACGAGTAGCCAGTCGGGATCACCAGGCCTACGACCGACTTCTTGGCACCCAGGCGTTCCATCTTGATCAGCATGCGAGGCAGGGCCGATTCCGACGAGGAAGTACCCAGCACGATCAGCAGTTCTTCACGGATGTAGCGGATCAGCTTGACGACGCTGAAGCCGTGGGCACGGCAGATGGCGCCCAGGACCACCAGCACGAACACCACGCAGGTGATGTAGAAGCAGATCATCAACTGGCCCAACTGCACCAGCGAACCGACACCGTAGGCGCCGATGGTGAAGGCCATGGCACCGAACGCACCGATAGGCGCCAGTTTCATGATCATGTTGATGATGATGAACATGACGTGGGCGAAGCGATCGATGAAGTCCAGTACCGGCTTGCCGTAGGCGCCCAGGCGATGCAAGGCGAAACCGAAGAGCACCGAGAACATCAGCACCTGCAGGATGTCGCCGTTGGCGAACGCACCGACAATGGTGTTCGGGATCACGTTGAGGACGAAGGCGATGATGCTCTGGTCTTTACCGGCATTGATGAAACCGGCGATCTTGCTGGTGTCCAGGGTTGCCACGTCGATGTGCATGCCGACGCCCGGCTGCACGACGTTGACCACGACCAGGCCGATCAGCAGGGCGATGGTGGAAACGATTTCAAAGTACAGCAGCGCGTAGCCGCCAGTCTTGCCGACCGACTTCATGTTCTGCATGCCGCCGATGCCGCTGACGACGGTACAGAAGATGATGGGGGCGATGACCATTTTGATCAGTTTGATGAACCCGTCGCCGAATGGCTTGAGGGCAACACCGGTCTGCGGGTAGAAGTGGCCGAGCAAAATACCGATGGCAATGGCTACGATCACCTGGAAATACAGGGATTTGTACAGTGGCTGACGAGTCGTCATGGCAAACCTTCCTCAAGAGTCCCGTTTGACGACATCCACCTGTCGTCCACGGCACCTCAATTGCGAACCCTCCTGCACTGGAGGGATTTGTTTTTTGTCGGCTGCACGCGGCAGACCTGTGTGCTGTATCGCAAGGCTCGTGCCATTTTTCAGAAAAACCCTACAAGCACTGTTGCAGAAGGGTCCTGGAATTATTCACGGGTTAAACACCGACGTGGAATATGGCGGATTTCCGCCCACGGGGCGTTTATCACTCCGGGATTTGGCGGATATCCGCCTTGTCGGGCTGCAGTGCCCTGCTACCATCGCCCGCTAAACGGACGGACTCCAGCCATGCGTCAACGCACGATCGCCAGCCACTTCGCCCGCGCAGCCCTGGGCGGCGCGCGTCGGCAAGGCTTCGACTATTTTCCTCTGCTGCAACAGTTGGGCATCAGCCCTGAGCTGTTGGATGAGCCACGCGCGCGGATTGCGCCCGAGCAGTTCGCCCGCCTGTTGCAGGCGCTGTGGCTGGCATTGGGGGACGAATACCTGGGATTCGGCAGGGCGGCGAGTAAACCCGGGACGTTTGCCATGATGTGTCACGCGTTGATCCACTGTCGGACCCTGGGCAAGGCCCTTCAACGCGGCTTGCTGTTCTACAGTTTGTTCGCCGACGCCCCGCGCCTGACCCTGGAAGCCGAAGGCGAGCGAGTGCGCCTGGTGCTGGACGATTCGACGCTGCGGGACCCGGACCACTTCCTGACTGAAAGCCTGCTGGTGGTCTGGCATCGCCTCGCCAGTTGGCTGATCGGCCAGCGTATCGGCCTCGAACAGGCGACCTTCGGCTACGCCAAACCCGCCCACGGTGCCGAATACGACCTACTGTTTCCCTGTCCGCTGATGTTCGAAGCGCGCAGCAGCAGCCTGTTGTTCCACAGCCGCTACCTGGACATGCCGCTGCTGCAGGATGAACGCACCCTCAAGCATTTCCTCGAACGCTCCCCCGCCGACCTGCTGTCGCGCCCGGACGATGGCCACAGCCTGAGCAGCCAACTGCGCCGCTTGCTCAGCCGCGACACCGCGCGCTGGCCCGACCTGGACACCGTCGCCGACCATTTGCACATCAGCCCACAGACCTTGCGCCGGCACTTGCGGGAGGAAGGCACCAGCTTCCAGGAACTCAAGGATCAGCTGCGGCGGGATATCGCCATCTACCACTTGGGGCGTGCGGACTTGTCGTTGCAGCAGATTGCCGAGCAGTTGGGGTTCTCAGAGCCGTCGGCGTTTCATCGGGCGTTCAAGAAGTGGACGGGGCTGACGCCGGGGGCTTACAGGGAGTTGGAGAGCTGAGTGGTGACATCCAACTTCTGAGGTGTGCTATCCCTGTGGCGAGGGGATTTATCCCCGCTGGGCTACGCAGTAGCCCCAAAGGGGTGGAGGTGGTGTGTCAGACAGGATGCAGGGGGCCGCTTCGCGGCCCAGCGGGGATAAATCCCCTCGCCACAAAGGCCCGCAAACACATACCGAAAAATATTCCAGTCAAACCACCGGAAAATGAATCCGGAACGCCGCCCCGCCCAACTCTGAGTCCCCCAGGGTCAACTTGGCGCCGTAGCTATCGATGATGTCTTTCACCACCGCCAGGCCGATGCCCTGCCCCGGATGCTGGCGATCCAGTCGCTCGCCCCGCTGGAGAATCCGCGCACGTTGATCCGGTGGCACGCCCGGCCCGTCGTCCTCGACACTCAACTCCGTGCCGCCGAGGGTCTGGTGCACACTGATGCGCAACTCGCCCAGGCACAACCGATAGGCGTTCTCCAGCAGGTTGCCGAGCATCTCCAGCAAGGCACCCTGTTCGATCGGCACCTGGCAGTGCTCCGGCAAATCGAAACTGACATTGACCCGTTTGTCGCGATAGACCTTGTCCAAGGTGTCGCACAGGCTTTGCAGCACCGGGCGCAAGGGCACCTGATGGCGTACCAGCCCGCTTTTGCGCAGACTGGCGCGCTGCAACTGGTAACCGATCTGCTGGCTCATGCGCTCGATCTGGGATTGCAGCACCCAGGCCTGTCCACGGTCCTCGGGGCGCCGGGCCATGTCCTCGCTGACGCCCTGCAACACCGCCAGCGGGGTCTTCAAGCTGTGGGCCAGGTCATCGAGGGAGTCGCGATAACGGCTGCGCTGCTCGCGCTCGCTGTACAGCAAACGGTTGAGGGAACCGGTCAGGCGCAGCAGTTCCCGGGGATGCTCGGTGCTCAGGCTTTCCCGGGCGCCACTTTCGATTTCGTCGAGCTCCTGGCTCAGGCGCCGCAGCGCCCGAAGCCCCCAGGTCAGGCCGATCCACAACAGCGCCAGCAACACCAAAAGGGCCGCGCCAAAGCCCAGGTAGAGATTGTCCCGCAGCCCCTGCAGGGTCACTTCGTAGTCGCGCACCGGTTGCAGGGTGACGATGCTGAACGCCGCGCTCTGACCGCCGAGCAACTTGATCTCGACGTCATAGACAAAAAACTCCTGGCCGTCGTTTTCGCGAATGCGCGCGAACTGGTTGCCCTGGCCGTCATAGCGCGGCGTGTAGTTGATGTTTTCTTCCTGGGTGGCCTTCGACCGCCAGACCAATCGCCCCTCGCGATCATAGATGTAGCCCAGCAGGCGGGCATCGGCGAGGTTGAAACGCTCATCGGGCAATTGCGCCGGCATCTTCAAGCGGTTGTTTTCCACTCGGGCGGCGGAAATCAGCGTGGTCACGTCCGAAGCCAGGCGTTGCTCGATGGATTCCTGCAACGCCAGGCTGAACGCGCCTTGCATGGCCGGCAACAAGGCCAGCATGAACAGCACCGCCAGGGTCATGGCAGCCAGCATCAGCCGCAGGCGAAGCGAACGAATCACTGGCAGCGCTCGTTGAACAGGTAGCCCAGGCCACGCACGGTGTCGATGGGTTTGAAGCCGGCCGGGGCTTCCAGCTTACGGCGCAGGCGCCCGACCAGCACTTCGATGACATTGGGATCACGCTCGTCGTCATCGGGGTAAAGCTGCTCCATCAAGCGGTCCTTGGCCACCACTTGCTGGTGATGGCGCATGAGGTATTCGAGGATGCGGTATTCGTAGGCGGTCAACGCCAGCGGTTCCTCATCGAGGGACGCCTGCTTGCGATTGAGGTCGAGCAGCAACGGGCCGGCGACGATGGTCGACTGGGTAAAGCCGCTGGAACGACGCAACAAGGCGTTCAACCGGGCCTCCAGCTCTTCGAACTGGAACGGCTTGACCACGTAGTCATCGGCACCGGCGGCCAAACCTTCGACCTTGTCCTGCCAGTTGCCGCGGGCGGTGAGGATCAGGATCGGAAACGTCTTGTCCTGTGAGCGCAGCCGGCGGATCAGTTCCAGCCCGCTGATGCCCGGCAGGCCCAGGTCGATCACCGCCAGGTCATGGTTGAATTCCCGGACCTGGTACAAGGCCTCTTCGGCATTGGCCACGGCCTGCACCACATGGCCGCTGTCGGTGAGACGGGTTTGCAGGTGGTGACGCAACAGCGCTTCGTCTTCGACGACCAGTAATTTCATGGAGCCTCTCCCCAGGCAAATCAAACAATCCAGTGCCGCGCACCTCAACGAAAGGCGCCGGATCGTCTTCGACCGATCCGGCTGGATACGCTCACCATCGACCGTTTAGAACGTGTAGTTGGCGGACAGGTAAGTCTGGGCGCTGCTGGTCAGGTCCAGCGAGCCGACCTTGTCGCCACCGTGCGGGCTCATCTCGGTGCTGGCGTTGCTGCGCAGGTAACGGTAACCCAGTTCAACCGAGGTGTTTTGCGAAATTTGTTGCAGCACACCCCCTTGCAAGCCCACGGCGTAGCCGATGTCGCTGTCGCGGCTGAAGCCAGGAGAATCCTGGGTCAGCTTGGTCAGGCCCGCCGTACCGCCACCGAACAGTTTGGTGCTGCTGGTGACCGGATAGAACACATCGTAGCTGCCCAGCAGGTTTTCCTGGCGCAGCTTGATGCCGTTGTGGCTGCCCGAAACATTGTCGTAGGTGGCGTAGTAGCGGCCCTGGTCGTTTTGCTTGCCCAGTCGCAGGCCATACGTGGTGTCCTTGCCGATGATGCCGTCGGCGTTCGGGTGGTTCAGGGCGCTGTCCAAGGCGTCGGATTTCTTCACCTTGTCGCTGGTCTGGCCGAGGGTCAGGCTGGCGAAATTGTCATCGGCGTGGGCCATGGCGCTGGCGCCCAGCACGGTGAAAGCCAACAGCAGTTTTTTCATAGCAGTCATGGTCAAGCTCCTTTGCAGCGTGGATGTTTTGTGAAGTCGTGGTCACCTTAACCAGCGGTCCCTGAACACCCCTTGAACGTTCTCTGAACCTGCGCTGAATGAATCGGCTAATCTGTGCGGACCACTTTTATAAGGAGATCCGTCATGCGCAGGCTGCTTGCTGTTGTACTTCTGGCCATGAGCGGCGTGAGCCACGCCGCCATCCAGACCCAGGAACTCCCCTACACCAGTGCCGACGGCACCCAACTGATCGGCTATTACGCGTATGACGACGCCGTCAAAGGCCCGCGCCCAGGCGTGGTGGTGGTGCATGAATGGTGGGGGCTGAACGACTACGCCAAGCGCCGTGCCCGTGACCTCGCCGGCCTGGGCTATAGCGCCCTGGCCATCGACATGTACGGCGACGGCAAGAACACCGAACACCCCAAGGACGCCATGGCCTTCATGCAGGCGGCGCTCAAGGACGGCAAGGCGGCCAGTGCCCGCTTCCAGGCCGGTCTCGACCTGCTGAAGAAACAGCCTCAGACCGATCCGGACAAACTCGCTGCCATCGGCTACTGCTTCGGCGGCAAGGTGGTGCTCGATGCGGCGCGCCAGGGTGTGCCGCTGGCCGGCGTGGTGAGTTTCCACGGTGCGCTGGTGACCAACACCCCGGCCACGCCAGGCAGCGTCAAGGCCAAGGTGCTGGTCGAGCATGGCTCCCTGGACAGCATGGTCACCCAGGACAACGTCACCGCGTTCAAGAGCGAGATGGACAAGGCCGGCGCCGACTATAAATTCGTCAGCCTCGAAGGTGCCAAGCACGGCTTCAGCAACCCCGAGGCCGACCGCTTGAGCCACGGCGAACATGGCGGGCCGGACATTGGCTACAACAAGGAAGCCGATGAAAAGTCGTGGGCGGATATGCAGAAGTTCTTCAAGAAAATCTTCTGATACATCCCCCTTGTGGCGAGGGAATTGTGGGAGCAAAGCTTGCTCGCGACCCAGGCGACTCGATTTCTGGAGGACCACATCGCCTTCGTCGCGGGCAAGCCTTGCTCCCACAGCAAGCTCCCTCGCCACAAAAGCCGGCTTCTGCTCCCTACACACGCCCCCCACTACCCAGCCTCAGGCCAACCCGGCAAAATGCCCGGCATGAACACACTCCCTACCCTGCCCGCCTGCTGCTCGCCTTTGGATGAACATTGGCTCTTGCCCGATGCCCTGCCCGATACGGTGCTGCTGAGCACCCGCTTCGACCCGTTGTTGCTGGTGAACGCCGACTTCTCAAGCAGTGCCATCGAGCCCCCGGCGAGCATCCAGCGCTCGGTCGCCAAGCGCCAGGCAGAATTCCTGGCCGGGCGGATCTGCGCCCGGGCGGCCTTGCAGCGGCTCGACGGCCAGGCCTGCGTGCCGGCCATCGGCGAAGACCGCGCCCCGGTGTGGCCGGCGCATGTCAGCGGTTCGATCACCCACAGCACCGGTCGGGCAGCGGCCATCGTCGCGAAAAAAGATCACTGGCAAGGGCTGGGCATGGACGTGGAAAACCTGCTCGACCCCGAGCGCGCCGAGCGCCTGGCCGGTGAAATCCTCACCTCGCCAGAGTTGCAGCGCATGACCCGTCTCACGCACGATGACCGGGCCTTGCTGGTGACCCTGACCTTTTCCGTGAAGGAAAGCCTGTTCAAGGCGCTGTATCCGATCGTCAGGCAGCGCTTTTATTTCGAGCATGCCGAGGTGCTGGACTGGACACTCGATGGACAGGTGCGCCTGCGTTTGCTGACGGACCTGTCGGCCGAGTGGTGCCATGGCAGTGAACTGCAGGCGCAGTTTGGGGTGAAGGATGGGCAGCTATTGAGCCTGGTGGGGATCAAGGCCTGAGAGCTGTGCTGCTTTTCAGGGCCTCATCGCGGGCAAGCCTTGCTCCCACAGCAAACCACACTTAAATCAGGGAGCACTGATCTGTGGGAGCAAGGCTTGCCCGCGATGGCGGTCGATCAGGCACCCCACCTATCAAGACCTGTCCTGATGCCGCGGCCAACTCAAGCTGAAGCACGCCCCACCCAGACTCTTGCTCTTGCCGATCAGTGCCCGACCGTCGTGCCAGTGGATGATCCGTCGCACGATCGACAGCCCCAACCCATGGCCGCCCGAAGCCCGGGCGCGGCTGTCGTCCAGGCGCAGGAAGGGCTTGAAGATCCGCTCCCATGCCGCTTCCGGCACACCAGGCCCGTCGTCTTCCACGTCCACCCGACAGCGCAACTGGCCCACCTGGTAGCTGACGGTGACTCGGGAACTGGCGTGGCGCATGGCGTTGCCCACCAGGTTCTGCAGGGCGCGATGCAGAAAGCGTGGCTCGGCCTCGACCCAGGCGCCGTCGCAATCGGCGGCCGACAGGCATAGACCGCGCTCGACCGTGATCCCGGCCCGCAACGGCCCCAGCTCATCGATCACTTGATTGACCAGCGCATCCAGGTCCACCCGCTGGAAATTCAGGGCCGGCGACCCCTGCTCCAGCCGTGCGTAGGTGAGCATTTCGTCCACCAGCCGATCCAGGTCTTCAATGTCGTGGTCCATGCCCGCCAGGTATTTGTCCCGGGCCTGGGGCGTGGTGGCGCTGCCGAGCATTTCCAGGCCGAAGCGCAGGCGCGCCACCGGGGTGCGCAATTCGTGGGACACCGCCCGCACCAGCTCACGCTGGATCGCCAACAGTTGCTGCAGGTGCTCGGCCATGCCGTTGAACGCCGCGGCCAGTCGCCCGACCGAGTCGGCGCCTCGGGCCGGCACCCGGGTTTCCAGGCTGCCCTGGGCGATCTGGGTAGCGGCCGACTCCAGGCCACGCAAGCGCCGCTCCAATTGGCGAACCAACAGGTAGACGATCAAGCCGATCAGGCTCAACCCCAGCGCCGCGATCAACACCAGCCATTGCGGCGGATAAGGGTTCATCTGGTACAGCGGACCGATCTCCAGCACCCACGGCGTGCCGACCATCCCGGCGAAGACCCGGATGGAGTCGCCGCCCTTGCCCAGCGCCATCACCGTATCGCCCTCGGACACACGACGGCGCTGGTCTTCGTCCATGTCGGCCTGCTCGGCGGTCATGAGCCGCAGGTCGAAACCAAAACCTTTTTCCTGCGCCAATTGGGCGAGTCGCTGGGGTTGCTCGGCTACCGGGTAACGCACCAGCTCGTCGGCCAACAGGTAGATGGTCGCGCGGGCCAGTTGTTCGCTGATCTGCTGGACTTCCCCCACCAACATCAGTTGTTCGCCATCGCTGACCAGCCGATAGACTTTCGCCGCGTGCGGCCCGGTCTGCTCGACCAAGGCCTGGCCGCGCAGTACGCGGGTGCGCTGGCCAAGGTCGAGGCCGGCCTGGGTGAAGGTCTGCAACGCCAGGGGAATGCCCAGCAGGCGCTCCCACACCGCCAGCGCCCGGCGGCGCTCGGTGTCGTTCATCGGCCGCAGGTTGTCGGCCATCAACGAAAACGTACCGTGGGCCAGGCGCTCGCGGTATTGCTCGCTGCGGGTCTGGTTGAGCAGGTGCAGGGCCAGCACACCGAGGACCGCCACCAGCACCAGTGCCGCGCACATGCCGCCATAAATACGCAGGAAGATCGAATTCACGGTGCGAGGTCTACGCAGGCTTCAGGAACGAACAGGTAGCCTTTGCTGCGAATGGTCTTGATCAACCGTGGATGGTCCGGGTCGTCACCGATCTTGGGGCGGATACGCGAAATGCGCACATCGATGGAACGGTCCTGGCCGTCATAACCAATGCCGCGCAGGGCGGTAAAGATTTCTTCCCGGGACAGAATGCGCCCGGCATTGGACACCAGCAGCCACAGCAGGTCGAATTCGGCGCTGGTCAGCTCGATACCGTTGCCCTGCAACCAGGCTTCGCGCAGGGCGTCGTCGACCACCAGCGGGCCGAATTGCAGGCGTCGCGGCTTCTGCGCGACGTTCGGCTCCGGTTCGCTGCGCCGCAGCAGGGCCTGGATGCGCGCCAGGAGCAAACGCGGGCGAACCGGCTTGCAGACGTAATCATCGGCGCCCAGGTCCAGGCCCTGGATCTGATCGGTGTCGTCGGTGCGGGCGGTGAGCATCAGGATCGGCCCGTCATAGTGCTCGCGCACCTTGCGACAGATGCTCAGGCCGTCTTCGCCGGGCAGCATCAGGTCGAGGACCACCAGGTCCGGCTGCTCGGCAATGATCCGCGCCGCCGCCACCGCGCCGTCGCCTTCGATGGCGACACGCAATCCGTTGCTTTCGAGGTATTCCCGGGTCAGCTCGGCCAGACGCTGGTCATCCTCGACGATCAATACCTGCCAGGCTTCTTGTTCCACTGGGGCCTCGTCTTGCTGCGAATATAAAAGGAAGGATCAGCACAAACCCCTGTGGCGAACACAAAACCCTGTGGCGAGGGGATTTATCCCCGCTGGGCTGCGCAGCAGCCCCACATTGGCAACCGTGCGTGTCAGACAGAACGCAGGGGGCCGCTTCGCGACCCAGCGGGGATAAATCCCCTCGCCACAAGTGTCCGCTTCGAATACAGCCCCCGTCTTTTTGTCATGTTAAAGGAGGATAAACACACCCACGCATGGGCCGATTGTATAAACGTCGCCTGCGCGGAAAACAAGCGGACAAATGCGTTTCGATCGGCTGGGTTTTATGTGGTAATGTCCGCGCCCGCAAAAACCACCGGGCTGTTTTCGGATCGTCGAAATCGACGAAAAAAGGTCCACTCCAGCTAGGTCGCGGCCTACAGAGCAGTTCCACGTTTCGCACACAAATTACGCACAGGCTTATCCACAGGTAGTACGTTGCATACCCCCCAAAAACGCATTATCTTGTAGCCCGCCGCGCAAAAAACCCTACATGTAGGGTTTCAGGCCAAAAACCAAACACAAGTCGGGCAGAGAATTCAAGCGCTTTTCTTGCTTCTGTCCAGCTGAAACACCGAATTCCCCCAAGCCCAGACCGCCCCTGCGGATGGCAACTGTTTCAAGGTCGAAAACGACCGAAACGGTACGGGTGTTGCAGTCAATTGCTGCCACCCCGTCAACCCGGTTTCGAGCCTCGCTCGCAACCTGAGAACTTCGGATGGAAGCGGCATTAAACGCCTGCTTCCTACTGTCCCGAGGTTGTTATGCCCGGCGCCAGTCGGTTGTAGTGCTTCAGGACGGAACGGTGGGCACCGTGATGGTGCCCAAACAAACATAGAGAACGTGGAGACACCCATGCACACCGACACAACTCGCGAGAACCCGCAGGGCACCGCGCCGCTGGCCGCCGATTCGAACCCGGATCTGTCCGCCACCGCGCCGGGCCAACTGCGTGTGATCAAGCGTAACGGCACTGTCGTTCCTTACACCGATGACAAGATCACCGTCGCCATCACCAAAGCGTTTCTCGCAGTTGAAGGTGGCACCGCTGCCGCTTCGTCGCGAATCCACGACACCGTGGCCCGCCTGACCGAACAGGTCACCGCGACCTTCAAGCGTCGCATGCCCTCGGGCGGCACCATCCATATCGAAGAAATCCAGGACCAGGTCGAACTGGCCCTGATGCGTGCCGGCGAGCAGAAAGTAGCCCGCGACTACGTGATCTACCGTGACTCCCGCGCCAAGGAACGTGCTATCCGCACCCCGGCCGACGCACCGGTCCAGGCCCACCCATCGATCCGCATCGCCCGCGCCGACGGCAGCCTGGCGCCGCTGGACATGGGCCGCCTGAACACCATCGTCACCGAGGCCTGCGAAGGCCTGGAAGAAGTCGATGGCGACCTGATCCAGCGCGAAACCCTGAAGAACCTCTATGACGGCGTCGCCCTCAAGGACGTCAACACCGCGCTGGTGATGACCGCGCGGACCCTGGTGGAACGCGAGCCGAACTACTCCTTCGTGACCGCCCGCCTGCTGATGGACACCCTGCGTGCCGAAGGCCTGAGCTTCCTGGAAGTCGCCGAGAGCGCGACCCACCACGAAATGGTCGACCTGTACGCCAAGGCCTTGCCGGCCTACGTCGCCAAGGGTATCGAGTTCGAATTGCTGAACCCGGTCCTGGCCGAATTCGACCTGGAAAAACTCGGCAAGGCGATCAACCACGAGCGCGACCAGCAGTTCACCTACCTGGGCCTGCAAACCCTGTACGACCGTTACTTCATCCACAAGGATGGCGTGCGTTTCGAACTGCCGCAGATCTTCTTCATGCGCGTGGCCATGGGCCTGGCGATCGAAGAGAAGCAGCGCGAAGACCGTGCGATCGAGTTCTACAACCTGTTGTCGTCCTTCGACTACATGGCCTCGACCCCGACCCTGTTCAACGCCGGTACCCTGCGTCCACAGCTGTCGAGCTGCTACCTGACCACCGTTCCAGATGACCTGTCGGGCATCTACGGCGCGATCCACGACAACGCCATGCTGTCGAAATTCGCCGGTGGCCTGGGCAACGACTGGACTCCGGTTCGCGCATTGGGCTCGTACATCAAGGGCACCAACGGCAAATCCCAGGGCGTCGTGCCGTTCCTCAAAGTGGTCAACGACACCGCAGTCGCGGTCAACCAGGGCGGCAAGCGCAAGGGCGCGGTCTGTGCCTACCTGGAAACCTGGCACATGGACATCGAAGAGTTCATCGAGCTGCGCAAGAACACCGGTGATGACCGTCGTCGTACCCACGACATGAACACCGCCAACTGGATCCCTGACCTGTTCATGAAGCGCGTCTTCGATGACGGCAAGTGGACCCTGTTCTCGCCATCCGAAGTGCCAGACCTGCACGACCTGACCGGCAAGGCTTTCGAAGAGCGCTACGAGTACTACGAAGCCCTGACCGAGTACAACAAGATCAAGCTGTTCAAAGTCGTCCAGGCCAAAGACCTGTGGCGCAAGATGCTGTCGATGCTGTTCGAAACCGGCCACCCATGGCTGACCTTCAAGGACCCGTGCAACCTGCGCAGCCCGCAGCAGCACGTGGGCGTGGTCCACAGCTCGAACCTGTGCACCGAGATCACCCTGAACACCAACAAGGACGAGATCGCGGTCTGCAACCTGGGCTCGATCAACCTGCCGAACCACATCGTCGACGGCAAGCTGGACACCGCCAAGCTGCAACGCACCGTGAACACCGCCGTGCGCATGCTCGACAACGTGATCGACATCAACTACTACTCGGTGCCACAGGCGAAGAACTCCAACTTCAAGCACCGTCCGGTCGGCTTGGGCATCATGGGCTTCCAGGACGCCTTGTACCTGCAGCACATCCCGTACGGTTCCGATGCCGCGGTCGAGTTCGCCGACAAGTCCATGGAAGCGGTCAGCTACTACGCGATCCAGGCTTCCTGCGACCTGGCCGACGAGCGTGGCGCCTACGAGACGTTCCAGGGTTCGCTGTGGTCCCAGGGCATCCTGCCGCTGGACTCGCAACAGATCCTGATCGCCCAGCGCGGCCAGAAGTACATCGACGTTGACCTGAATGAATCCCTGGACTGGGCACCGGTTCGTGCCCGTGTACAGAAAGGCATTCGTAACTCCAACATCATGGCCATCGCACCGACCGCCACCATCGCCAACATCACTGGCGTGTCGCAGTCGATCGAACCGACCTACCAGAACCTGTATGTGAAATCGAACCTGTCGGGCGAGTTCACCGTGATCAACCCGTACCTGGTTCGCGACCTCAAGGCCCGTGGCCTGTGGGACTCGGTCATGATCAACGACCTGAAGTACTACGACGGTTCGGTGCAGCAGATCGAACGCATCCCGCAAGAGCTCAAAGAGCTCTACGCCACTGCGTTCGAAGTGGACACCAAGTGGATCGTCGACGCCGCCAGCCGTCGCCAGAAGTGGATCGACCAGGCTCAGTCGCTGAACCTGTACATCGCCGGTGCTTCGGGCAAGAAGCTGGACGTGACCTACCGCATGGCCTGGTACCGTGGTCTGAAAACCACTTACTACCTCCGTGCCCTGGCCGCGACCAGCACCGAGAAGTCGACCATCAACACCGGCAAGCTGAACGCTGTTTCCAGCGGCGGCAACCACGGTGACGATTCGGTCCTGGCTGCTCCAGCAGGCCCAGCGCCAGTGCCAAAGGCCTGCGCGATCGACGAGCCGGATTGCGAAGCTTGCCAATAAGCTGAGCGGATGGGCGCGTAAAGGCGCCTGCTGAAAGAAGCCCCCGATAGACTGCTGGTTTATCGGGGGTTTTCTTTTGCCTGGAGAAAAGTCGGTGCCTGGACTGGCCCCATCGCGAGCAAGCTCGCTCCCACAGGGGTAAGCATTCCAATGTGGGAGCGAGCTTGCTCGCGATGGGGTCAGGCCAGGCACCACAAAAATCACCGCCCATGAAAAAGCCCCTCTTGCGAGGGGCTCCTTGTGCAGCCTTCAAACAACCATCGACATCAAGCCATCTGAATGATGGTCTGCATGATGGTGCTCTGTGTGGAGATGGTCTTGGCGTTCGCCTGGTAGTTGCTTTGCGCCTTGATCAGCTCGACCAGTTCGTTGGTCAGGTTGACGTTGGACTCTTCCAGGGAGTTGGAGACGATCGAACCCAGGGTCCCGGTTTCCGGAGCATCGTAGCCCGGGATGCCCGAGGCGAAGGTTTCTTTCCAGCTGGTGCCGCCTACCGGCTGCAAACCCTGCTCGTTGGTGAAACTGGCGAGGGCGAGCTGACCGATCGGCTTGGTCTGGTTGTTGCTGAAGTTGGCCAGCAATACACCGCTGCCGTCGATGGTCAGGTTGGTGATCTGGCCAGTGGCGTAACCGTTCTGAGCCGGGATCGAACGCGCGGTGTCGGCGTTGAACTGGGTGGTATTGCCCATGGAGATCGTGATGGTTGGTGCACTGGCGGCGCCGTTGGCGGTCCATGTCCCGTTGGTCACGGTGCCAGGAACCCAACCGGTCAATACCAGATCGCTATTGACCGTCGCTGGCGGAGTGGTGACCGTGGTCAACCTGCCGCTCGAATCGAAGTTCATGGTCGAAGGAACAGGCGCGGTCACACCGGTCGTGGTCGGCGCGGTGCCGTTGAGGTTACGACCATCGATCAAGGTATAGACGTTCCAGGTGTTGCCGGCAGTCTTGACCATGTACTGGTCCATGGAATGCTGGTTGCCTTGGGTGTCATAGACCGGGGTGGTGAATTGCTTGGTGAACGTGGCGGTGTCGGCCGGATTGAACGCCGCGGTGATCGGCGTTGCCGTCGAGTTCAGGTTGATCGTCGAGGAAACCAGGCTGGTGGCATTCGGCGGCAGGTTCGAGGTATCGATGCGCAGGTCGGTCAGGATACCGTTCTGGATCTTGCCGTTGGCATCCACGCCATAGCCTTGCAGGCGCGAAGTGCCGTCGCTGTTGGTGATGAAGCCTTCCTTGTCGGTCTTGAAGGTACCGGCACGGGTGTAGCTCAGGGAGCCGTCGTTGCTCAGGACAAAGAAGCCCTGGCCCTGGATGCCCATGTCCAGCACGTTGCCGGTGTTGTTCACGTCACCCTGGCCGAACTGCTGGGAAACGTTGGCCAGGCGCACGCCGTTGCCGACGGTCTTGCTGCCCGAACCCAGCTTGGTGGCCGAGTAGACGTCTTCGAATTCCGCGCGGGACGATTTGAAACCGGTGGTCGCCACGTTGGCGATGTTGTTGCCGGTCACGTCCAGCTGTTTGTTGGCTGCATAGAGACCGCTAAGGCCGATGTTGAAAGACATGTTGACTCCTTTTGCCGGTTAGTCGGCTCTACATACCAATAGTTTGTACTTTGGACAGGGCAATGCTGCCCAGTCCGGCCAGGTTGAGCATCAGTTCACCGCCCGTCTGGCTGATCGTCACGCTGCTGACCGTGGCCGGCAGGTTGGTAATCAGTGACGTGGCCTTGCCGTCGATGGTGGTCGAGGCCGCGAAGGTGTAAGTGCCCGATTCAACGACCGTGCCCGCATCGTTCTTGCCATCCCAGATGAACGCGGAATTGCCGGCGTTCTGGCTGCCCAAGTCGATGGTGCGAACGGTCTTGCCGTCCTTGTCCACGATCTTGACGGCGACAGAAGACACCGATGTCGGTACCACCACCGTGCCGTTGAGGCTCTTGGAGGTATCGACCACCGCCTTGTCACCCGGGGCAATGACCGAGCGGCCCACCAGCGACGAGGCCTGCAAGGCCTGGGACGAGTTGTAGTTGCCGGCGATACCGCTCACGGTGTCGTTAAGGGTGGTGATGCCTTCCAGGCTGCTGAACTGCGCCAACTGGGCAACGAACTCGCCGTTATCCTGTGGCTCCAGCGGGTTCTGGTTTTTCAGCTGGGTCACGAGCAACTGCAGGAACGCATCCTTGCCCAATTCCTTCTTGCCGGTCGCCGAACCAGTCACCGTGCCCAGGGAATCAGTCGTGGTGTTGGTCTTGACCGAGGAGTTGGCCAGAATCTCGTTGAGGCTCAAACCACTTGTCGTATTGGTAACGCTCATGTGACTCGCCCCTTATCACTGACCGAGGGTCAGGACCTTCTGCATCATGGTTTTGGCGGTGTTCATCATTTCGACGTTGGTCTGGAACGAACGGCTGGCGGAAATCATGTCGGCCATTTCTTCGACGACGTTGACGTTCGGGTAGTAGACGTAACCCTTGGCGTCGGCAGCCGGATGGTTTGGCTCATAACGGGCATCGAGGTTGCTCTGGTCTTCGACCACGCCAAGCACTTGTACGCCCTGCCCGGCCGCGTCCTGCTCCTGGAACAGCGAATCGCTGCCGCCGGACTGGCCGCCCTGGAACATGGTGGCAAATACCGGGTGGCGAGCGCGGTAGGTCTGGTCGATGCTCGACGAAACGGTCTCGGCGTTGGCGATGTTACTGGCGACGGTGTTCAGGCGAGTGGTCTGGGCACTCATGGCACTGCCGGCAATGTTGAATACGCTAGCAATCGACATGGCTTACTCTCCGCGCAGGGCCGATACCAGCCCTTTGAACTTGCTGTTGAGCAGGGTGAAGCTGGCCTGGAAGTTCACGGAGTTTTCCGTGTAGTTGGACTGTTCCAGTTGAGCGTCCACGGTGTTCTGGTCGATCGACGGCTGCATCGGCGTGCGATACATCAGCGATTCGTCGCCATTGCCCAGGCCTTCGGCTTCGATATGACGGGTGTTGGTCATGTTCAGGGCGAAGTGGCCGTTCTTGGTCTTCTCGCTCTGCTCGGCGAGCACCTTGGAGAAGTCCAGGTCCCGCGCCTTGTAGTTCGGGGTGTCGGCGTTGGCGATGTTATTGGCCAGGACTTCGGCACGCTGGGCGCGGAAGCTCAGGGCCTGTTCGTGGATACCGAGCGCTTTATCGAAGCTGATGCTCATGGCGGAAACCTTTGGGTGACCAGAATGTACGTACGACGGCTAAAGCAAGCGTCGTGCCATTTTCAGAAACCCCATAAACCGGGGCTTTGCGGGCACCGGCAACGCGGCAATGCCAGAAAAGCGGCAACGGGTTTCCGCCGGCTGCCGCTTTTCTGCCGCTTTTCAAGGGCAGTGATATTCCAAATGTGGGAGCGGGCTTGCTCGCGAAAGCGGTGTGACTGTGACAGTTATCTTGACTGACACACCGCTTTCGCGAGCAAGCCCGCTCCCACAGGAGACTGTGGTGGATTGGGGGAAACTGGCAGGCAAAAAAAACGGGAGCCCCTTGGGACTCCCGTTTTTTTGACAGCTCAAGCCAATCACTTTGCCTGGTAGATGATCCCCGGGCTGCATTGGACCATCTGGTAATGATCCGGCAAACCGTTCAACGCCTCGGAGGCGCCGAGGAACAGGTAACCGCCCGGCTTGAGCGTGCTATGGATGCGCAGCAGGATGTCTTTCTTCACTTCGGCAGAGAAGTAGATCAGCACGTTGCGGCAGAACACGATGTCGAACTTGCCCAGGCTGGCGTAGCTGTCCAGCAGGTTGAACGAGCGGAACTCCACCCGGCTCTTGATCGGCGCCTTGACCACCCATTTACCCGGCCCTTTCGGATCAAAGAACCGTTGCAGGCGATCCGGCGACAGGCCCCGGCCGATGGCCAGGCTATCGTACTCGCCGGTCTTGCAGTTGTTGAGCATGGTTCCGGACAGGTCGGTGGCGACGATCTGCACGCCGCCTTTCAACTGGCCGAGGTTGGAGCGTTCGAACTCATCGATGGACATCGACAGCGAATAGGGTTCCTGCCCCGATGAACAGGCCGCCGACCAGATTCGCAGGCGCTGGCCCGGGCTGGCCTTGATGGCTGCCGGCAGCACTCTGTTCTTCAGCACCTCGAACGGATAGGTGTCACGAAACCACAGGGTTTCGTTGGTGGTCATGGCGTCCACCACCATCTCGCGCAAGCCGCTGCGCGGTTGGGTCTGGATACGCTGCACCAACTCGCCCAATGACTTGAGGCCCTGTTGCTCCATCAATTTATTGAGACGGCTCGACACCAGGTACTGCTTGTTTTCACCAAGCAAGATGCCACAGGCTTTTTCCAGGAAGACCCGGAACTGTTCGAAATCCAAATTACCCGTAGACAAGATACCGCCTCTTTCATCGTGTTGACTTGCCGGGCGCACCACGCGCCCGACCTTTACTTTATTCTGCTGCCTTGATCCGATCGACGACCCGGGAAGCCAGGTCATCGGGGCGGAATTTCGCCAGGAAATCGTCGGCACCGACCTTCTTGACCATCGCCTGGTTGAAAACCCCGGACAACGAAGTATGCAAGATGATGTGCAGCTTTTGCATGCGCGGGTCGCTGCGGATTTCCGAGGTCAGGGTGTACCCGTCCATCTCCGGCATCTCGATGTCGGAGATCATCATCAGAAACTCTTCTTCCGGCTTCTTGCCCTCGTCGACCAGTTTGCGCAGGTAATCCAGCGCCTGCCGTCCATCGTTCAAGGCCACCACCTCGACGCCGATCGTTTGTAGACAACGGGTGACTTGCTTACGTGCCACCGAAGAATCATCAACGGTCAGTACGCGCAGTGAAATCGCCTTGTGCTGGGTTTCGGCATCGACCACGCCCAGGGAAATGGTCTCCGTGGTGGGCGCCACTTCGGCAAGGATCTTCTCCACGTCGATGATTTCCACCAGTTGGTTATCGACCCGGGTCACCGCCGTCAGGTAGTGATCGCGGCCGGTGCCCTTGGGTGGCGGATGGATCTCCTCCCAGTTCATGTTGACGATCCGCTCCACCGAGCGCACCAGAAAACCCTGGGTCTTGGTGTTGTACTCGGTGATGATCACAAACGGATTGCTCTGGTCCAGCAGCCGACCGGAACCCGTCGCCATCGCCAGGTCGAGAATCGGGATGGTCGCCCCGCGGATATTCGCCACGCCGCACACGACGGGATTGGACTTGGGCATCAGGGTCAGCTTGGGGCATTGCAGCACCTCGCGAACCTTGAATACGTTGATCCCATACATTTGTTGGCCGTCGAGACGGAACAACAACAGCTCGAGGCGATTCTGACCGACCAGCTGAGTGCGCTGGTTTACCGAATCCATTACTCCCGCCATGCCCTGACTCCTACATAACGCTAATGTGTCCGACGCGCATTCATCACTAAACGGCACGGGGCTTGCTATTGAACCGGCATGAACGCACAAACGACATTTTCTCGACGCCTGACCACTCACTGCCGCCACTGGCTCGGTGCACTGCTGGCTGTCTGCTTGTTCGCTTCGGGCGGTCCTGCCCTTGCTGCAGTTCCGGTTACCTTGCCTGATCTACTTATCGGCGTCACTCAGGGCTTTCTTGAATTCACCGTAGAAGACTATCTGGCTACCAGTCAAACCGAAGGTCGTTACGAAATCGAAGTCAACCAGCTCGACCCACGCCTGCGCATGCCCATGTGTGACAAGGAATTGACTGCTTCGCTGGAGAGCCCGGCCCGGCCCCTGGGCCGCGTCACGGTGAAGGTTCGTTGCGACAGCGCCGCGCCCTGGACGGTGTTCGTGCCCGCTCAAGTGCGCCTGTTTCGAGACATTGTCACCACCACTCGTCCGCTTAAACGGGCCGGGATCGTCGAGCCCCAGGACGTGATCTTGCGCGAACGGGACATCAGCCAGATCACCCAAGGCTTCCTGACCTCCGTCGACCAGGCCATCGGGCAGAAACTTGTCCGACCAATGGTCGCCGATCAGGTCGTGACACTGGTGCACCTGGAGCAGGCCGAGGTGGTCCGCAAGGGCGACCAGGTGGTCATCACCGCCCGCAGCGGCTCCCTGGCCGTGCGGATGCCCGGCGAGGCCCTGTCCAACGGCGGCATGCGTGAACAGATACGGGTAAAAAACCTCAACTCCCAGCGCGTGATCAAGGCGCAAGTGATGGCCCCTGGCCAAGTGGAAGTGGCGATGTAGTGATTGGGTAGAGGAGGTAGAAAGCTGGCGCTTGATCCCGGTGTTCCCTAGACTGTGCCTTACGCAAAGGCAAGCGCAGACGTGCGCACGCTCATTGTATAAATGAGCCTAAAGTTTTTTGGGGGATGGCCGAAAACATGGCAAGCGTCCAAATACCCAGAGGTTTTTTACCATGGTCATCGATTTCAATCGTTTAAACAGCTCTTCACCGCTGACAGGCACTACGCGTACCAGCGCCACCAAGGAAACCGCCGAAGCCGGCAAATCCGCGCCGCTGCCTACACCCGCCGAACAAGTCAGCAACGGGGAGTCGGTACACCTCAGCACTGAGGCTCAGCAGTTGCAGAAGGTCACTGACAAGCTGCGCGATCAACCTGTCGTCGACAACGCCCGCGTGGCCGAGTTGAAAGCAGCAATCGCCGATGGCAGCTACAAAGTCGACAGCAACCGCGTAGCCAGCAAACTGCTCAACTTCGAAGCCCAGCGCTAGGCCACCGCCTGCGCCAGGCTTTTGGACGCTAAGACCCAAGGCCAGCCATGCACGACACTCATTTATTGCAACTGATCATCGACGACTTTGTTCCAGCACAACAATTGCTGGAATTGTTGCAGGCCGAATCCGTGGCACTGCACGGTCGCGACATGCCTCTGCTGGAGAATATCCTGGCGCAGAAACAGGCATTGATCATCTTGCTTGACCAGCATGGCCGCAAACGCAGCGAGATCCTCGCCAGCCTCAACCTGCCCGCCAATCATGACGGCCTTGAGCAGTTGGCCAGCCAGTCGACCCTCGGCGATCAGTTGCTGTCCCAGAGCAACGTGCTCAACGACCTGCTCGCCCAATGCCAGGCGACCAACGCCCGCAACGGCCAGTCGATCCTGATGCAGCAGGCCGCCACCGCCAACCAGTTGCGCATTCTCAACGGTGGCGAGATCCCGACGCTGTATGACGCTAGCGGTTCAACGGCCCGAATGGTCAAGCACCGCCCGCTCAGCCAGGCATGAAACGAACAATGCCTTCGCTCTATCAACGCGCGATACATGCTGGCAAAATGCCCGCCTTTCGTAGTCGTATTTTGCCTGGAGATTGACTCACCGTGTTCAATGCCTCAAACGCGGATGATGCTCCGCAGCCGCCCAAGGTCCTCACCACGCCCCTGGAAATCTCCGGCAACCTGCGGATGCTGCAAGAAAGCCACGACCCGCTGATCATTACCTTCCACGAACGCACCCAGCGCTTCCAGAGTTATCTGGTCAACGTCGATCGCGAGACCAACTCCATTGCCCTGGATGAAATGATCCCCCGGGACGGCGAGCGTTTCCTGCTGGCCGGCGAGCCGTTTCGTGTCGAGGGTTTCCATGACGGCGTGCGTATCGCATGGGATGGCAAGGGCCCACTGACCATCGATGAATCCAGCGACGGTCGCTGCTATCGCGGCGCCCTGCCCGACGAAGTGGTCTACCACCAACGTCGCAACGCCTTCCGCGCCGCCCTGAAACTGGCACAACTGGTGAGCGTTGAACTGGGCGGCGACAAGATGAAGTCCCCGGTGGATGGCAAGCTGCTGGACATTTCCGCCACCGGTTGCAAGTTGCGCTTCGAGGGCGACATCACGGAGCGTCTGCAATTGGGCCAGGTGTACGAGCGCTTCATCGCGGCCCTGCCTTTTGGCAACATGACCGCGCCAGTCGAGCTGCGCTACCTGCATTTCGAAGAAAGGATCAACACCACGTTCGCCGGTGTACGCTTCCACAACATCAGCGGCCTGGTGCAACGGCAGGTCGAGCGGTTCGTCTACCAGCTCCAGCGAGAAGCCCGGCGCTTCGATAAAGACGACCTCTGATTTTCGAGGCATAAAAAACGGGCAGTCCCTTGCGGTGACTGCCCGTTTTTTTATGCCTGCTTCAAGGCCTGGCCTGGGTAAAACTCGGTGTCTCAGGCGCCTCGGTTTCAGTTTCAGCCTCGGCCGCAGCCTCAGTGGTCGGTTCAGGCTCCACGTCCGGATTGGCTGGCGACTGCATCTGCTCCTGCACCACCTGCTCATCCACCCGTGGATCAAGGCACGCCACCAAAGGCGAACTCGACATGCTGTCCGGCATTGCCACGTGATGCAGCGGTGCGTCATCGACCTGATGCAGGTTGGTCACCGCTTTCGGCCGGATCCGCCACACCAGCACCAAGGCGAAGAAAGCGAAGAAGGCGTAGAGCATCTGGCTGCCGAACATCTTCATCAGCACACCAGCCACCAGCGGCCCGATACTGGCGCCAACACCATAGGTCACCAGCAGCATCGCGGTCAGGGACACCCTTCGATCAGCTTCGACGTGGTCGTTGGAAAATGCCACCGCCAGCGGATAGAGGCAGAACTGCACCAGCGAACAGAAGAATCCCGCGACGAACAGCACCTCCAGCGGCACCGTCGGAAGAATTGCCAATGGCAGCGCACAGATCGTCAGGACCAGCGCAAAGCAGCGGATCAACAGCGCCCGGTCATAACGGTCGGACAGCCACCCCAGCGGCCACTGCACCAGCAATCCGGCGAAGATGCAGCTACCCATGAACAGACCGACCTGCTCGGTCGACAGGCCCTGCTGAGAGGCATACAGGGGCGCCAGGCCATAGAACGAGCCGACGATCAACCCGGAACCCAGCACCGTACTCAATGACTGCGGCACACGCTTGATGAAGAAACGCGGCTCCATGGGCGCCGGATGCAGCGCCGCCGGGTGAATTCGCCGGGTCAGTGTCACCGGCACCAGGCACAAGGCGAAGCACAGCGCCACCAGCATCAACAGCTCAGGCCCCAGGGCCGGGTGCATGACCAGGATCAACTGGCCCAGCACCAGCCCCAGGTACGAGGCGATCATATAGCCGCTGAACACCACGCCACGCTGCTTGGCGTCGGCCTGCTCGTTGAGCCAGCTCTCGATGACCATGTACTGGCACATCATCCCGAGGCCGACAATCATCCGCAGCACAATCCAGGCCGGCAGCCAGTCCACCAGGCCATGGCCCAGCACGGCCGCCCCGACAATCCCGGCGCAGGCCGAATAGGCGCGGATGTGGCCGACGCGGGCGATCAGCCGGTGGCCGATCTTGCCACCCAGCACCAGGCCGAAATAGTTGGCAGCCATCAGCGCACCGACCCAGAGGCTGTCCACATGGTCGGCGGCCAGGCGCAAGGCCAGGTAAGTACTCAAGAGGCCCGAGCCGATCAACATCATCAGCGAGGCGAAATAAAGCGCTCGAAAAGGTTTCCAGATTTGGCGCATCGGCGTTCCGAGCGGCTCCTTGAGGTGAGTAAGGGCTACCTGTTGAAGATAGCCCGAATGCGACGGTTCGTTATGCCTGGGCCGCGAGGACACGCCGCTCCCAAGGCGTGATTTCATCGAAGAAGCTGGTCAGTTCCAGGGTCTTGGAGGCGATGTAGCCTTCGATGAACTCCGTACCGAACAGTTCCTTCGCCAGATGACTACGCTTCAGACGCTCCAGGGCAGCATGCAAGGTACATGGCAGCGACAGATTATCCGGCACTTCGAATTCGCCCTGGATCGCCGCGCTCGGCTCCAGGTGATGTTCGATCCCATACAGCCCGGCGGCCAGGCTGGCAGCAATCGCCAGATAGGGGTTGGCATCGGCCCCCGGCAAGCGGTTCTCGACCCGCCGGGCCACTGGCGAACTGGCGGGAATCCGCAACCCGGCCGAACGGTTGTCATGGGACCAACAGGCATTGTTCGGTGAGGCGAACGGGTGGCACAGGCGCTGGTAGGAATTCACATTCGGCGCGAACAACGCGGTGAAATCCGCCAGGCATGCCTGTTGCCCACCGATGAAGTGCCGGAAAGCGGCCGTCGGTTCGCCTGCCTCGTCGCTGAAGACGTTGCGACCGCTGTCCGCCTCGACGACGCTCTGGTGGATATGCATCGAGCTGCCCGGCGTGTGGGCCAGGGGCTTGGACATGCAGACCACGGTCAGGCCGTGCTTGAGGGCCACTTCCTTGAGCAGGTGCTTGAACAGGAACGTCTGGTCGGCCAGCAACAGCGGATCGCCGTGCAGCAGATTGATCTCGAACTGGCTCACGCCCATTTCATGCATGAAGGTGTCGCGAGGCAGGCCCAGCGCCGCCATGCAGGCATAGACTTCACTGAAGAACGGGCGCAGGCCGTTGTTGGAGCTGACGCTGAACGCCGAATGGCCGTCTTCACGACGCCCATCCAGGCCCATCGGCGGCTGGAACGGCTGGGTCGGGTCCGGGTTGGGGGCGAACACGAAGAATTCCAGTTCGGTCGCCACCACCGGCGCCAGGCCAAGGGCGGCATAGCGAGCGACAACGGCCTTGAGCTGGCCGCGCGTCGAGAGCCGGGAGCTTTCACCGCTCAGCTCGTCGGCGTCGCAGATCGCCAGGGCACGGGGCTGTTGGCTCCAGGGCAGGCGGTGGATCTGTTTCGGATCGGCCACCAACGCCAGGTCGCCGTCGTCGCTGCCGTAGAAACGCGACGGCGGATAACCGCCCATGATGCATTGCAGCAGCACGCCCCGCGCCAACTGCAGCCGCCGGCCTTCGAGGAAACCCTCAGCGGTCATTACCTTGCCCCGCGGCACGCCATTCAAATCCGGCGTGACACATTCAATCTCATCAATGCCCGTCAGTCGCTGCGCGAGTGAACGCTGGCCATCGGTCGTCATGACGCAATCCTTGTTATGTGCGAGCCGCGAACGGCAACCCGTACAAAATAGGCTTCAGCTGTTCGGAATATCAAGCACCCGGAGGCAATAAACACCGAGTGCGGGAAATGTGGGAGCGGGCTTGCTCGCGAAAGCG
>NZ_ATLN01000101.1:0-21489 GCF_000416195.1 Pseudomonas sp. CFII68 | reverse complement strand
TACCGGCGCGCGCAGCAAGCGCTCGCTGTCCAGGCCCAGGCGCGGCATCAGGCGGCGCGCTTGCAGCCACACCCCTCGCGGTCCCAGCCAGATTGCGTCACCTTCGGAAGGCCAGCCGGCGGCATCCAGCGTCCAGTTCAGTTGCACGTTGCAGCCGCTCGCCGCGCACCCATCCAAGGGCACACGCAGGTGCCCGGCCGCCTGTTCGAAAACCACCGGCCGCCCCATGACGCTTACCGCACCCACCTGCAAACCCGGCGGCAATTCTGCGTCCAGGCGCTCATTGGCGGCGATCACGGCCCCCAGCGTCCACTCACCTTCAACACGGCGTGCAACGCTATCGATGCGCAAGTGCAAGCGGCCGTCGGCCACCTGCCAGGCACCCGCCCCGGCCAACCATCGCTGTTCCCATTCGGCACGCTCGGCCCGTTCTTCGGCCACCGACTGGTAATCGCCCTGCTCCACCAGATGCCGATGCAACAGCACACCGCTGCCCAGTAAACCCACCGCCCCCAACACCAGCAGCGCACCCGGCAAACCCAACAGGCTTCGGCGTACATCGATCAGACGCCGGCGCTCCGGGCCACGGGGCAAGGCCAGCGCCGCCACCGCAACCAGTACCAGGCAGCCGGCCAGTTTCCAGCTCGCCAACGTGGCGAGATAAGGCAACCAGGGCGTCCAACCCGTGAGTTGCGACAACGCCACGTGGGCCGGTATCGCCATGGCATAGGCGGGATAACTGACCAGCCCCAACTCATGGTTGAGCACCAAAAAAAACGTCAACAGCATTGACGTCGCGTACGCCAGGCCGGAGCGACGGACCAAGGCATGCACCAGCACCGTGAGCATCGCCAACTCCAGCAACGGCGGCGCAAACACCAGCGCCTGATAGATCAGCACAAAGCCCGGTGCCAGGTTGTCGGGGGCGACCAGCGCGCTGATCACCAGGCTGGCAACACCCGGTACCAGCGCCAAGGCCAGTGTCGCAGCCAGCACGCAGGCCACCTGCCCCAACAAGCGCAGCCATGCCGGTGCCGGGGTTGCCTGCAACATCGCCCCCAGGCCTTCGACGTCATCGCGCCGACACACCAGCCCCACCAGCGCCGCGACAATAAAAGCGATCACCAGGAACGATGCGCTCGATAACAGCGGCAAGATCAGGTCCGGTCGCGGCACCATCGGCCCGCGCGCATGCCACACGATGTGGACAAACCCACTGAGTATGCCCATGGCCAGCAGCAACCCGAGGGCCACCCAGCCAATGCGCCGGGCAAACAGCTGCCGCACCTGCCAGCGAACCTCACGCCACAAGGCCCGCGACCACAGACTGGCGGATAATGGGCCGGGCAAGCGCACGTGGTTCGCCAGCAGCATCGGTGGCTCGGCCAATACGGTGCCACTGCGTCGGCCCATCAAACCCTGGCGGCTGGTGCGGGCCAGGACGACGGCCAACAGCAACAAAGGCAACCCACACCACAACGCCCGGTTAAGCCAGAACCCCGGGGTCAACGCCAATAGCGATTGGGACTTCTGCGCGGCGCTCCAGGTTTCCACCTGGGCCTGGGCAAAGGTAAACAATGACGGGTCAAGGCTGGCGGCCAGCAGCGGATTGATATGCCCGCCCTTGAGCACCACCACCGCGAACATCCACAGCAGCATCAGCACCGTCGCCAAGGCAAACGGTGCGGCCAGGCCTCGGCTGCGCAAGGCCAGCAAGTAATACAACGCCCCAATCCCGGTGCTCACCGGCAACAGCAAGGCAACCCAGGCAAACCCCAGTGCCGACCACATGGGCGCGCCGATGCTCGCCGCCGGCACCCAGTCGAGCCAGCCCAGCACCGGGCTGACGAGAAAACCGACGATCAATGAACTGGCGAGCAAACCACCCACCAATGCCGCACCGATAAAACGTCCCCACAACAGCGCCGGCAGCGACAGCGGCAATGCCAGCAACACTTCTTCCAACTGCGCCTTGCGGTCCCTCAGGGCCGGTTGGGCAAACACCCAGGCCCAGGCAAAAAACAGGAAAAACATACAGCCGCATGACATCAGGTAAATCAGGCTCGGGGCATTACGGGCGATATCGCTGGCGCCCATTTTCTGCACATAGTCGGCGTTGGCCAGGGCCATCAGCAGGTAGCCGGTCAGGCCGAGAAAGACGAGTAACGGAATGCCGCTGCGCAGCCCGGCGCGCACTTCCACCCAGGCTTCGCGCATCAGCAGAGCAAAAGTATTCATGCGTCGATCGCCTCACCTGCCTGAGCCAATGCCAGGTAATAGATGTCTTCCAGGCGCGGCGCATGGGCCAGGAAACGTGGATCGGCAGGACGCTCGCCGTGCACGATCACGCGGCTGCCCAGCGGGCTGGCGGCCACATGCAAGGCGTCGGGCAGCGACTCACCACGGTCGAAGGACGCTTCCCACAATCGGCCCTGCTCGGCACCCAGCAACTGCGCTGGGCTGCCTTCGACAAGGATCTGCCCAGCGGCCAGCACCGCCAGTCGGCTGCAGAGGTTCTCGACGTCTTCGACGATATGGGTCGAAAGCAGCACGATGGACTCAGCGGCGACATCGGCGAGCACTCGATGGAAACGGTTGCGCTCCGCCGGGTCGAGGCCCGCCGTGGGCTCATCAACGATCAACAAGCGTGGCGAGCCCACCAGCGCCATGGCGATGCCGAACCGACGCAGCATGCCGCCCGAATAAGTGGCGAGTGCCCGATGGGCGGCCTGTTGGAGGTTGACCTTGTCCAGCAGGCCCTCGATTTCCTCGCGGCGATGGCGATGGTCGGTACGCCCCTTGAGCCAAGCAAAACGATCGAGCAAGTCCCGCGCACTTACGCCCGGATACGCGCCCAGTTGCTGCGGCAGATAGCCCAGGCGGCGGCGCAAATGATCGGAATCGGCCAACACATCCACCCCGTCCAAGTGAATGCTGCCGGCGTCGGGTTGCTGCAGGGTCGCCAGGGTCCGCATCAGGCTGCTTTTGCCCGCGCCGTTAGGCCCCAGCAAGCCATACATCCCGGGGCCGACACTCAGGTCCACGCCGCGCAGCGCTTCGACGCCGTTGTTGTAGCGCTTGCGCAGGCCGCGCACTTGTAAACCCGAATCGACAGACATCCACAACTCCAACCAAAGGGACACAGGCCCTGCAAAGAGGGCGGCGAGCGACGGTAGTCAAGGCCATGGGGCGGGCTCTACCCGATTCAAGTCATTTTCCAACCGCATCCTGCGAGCGATCGGCGTTGTGCGTAGCCACCACGGCACTGCAACCGGTGAGCGATACGCGGATGCGGGGCAAAAACGATTCGATCCGGGTAGTTGGCAAAATGAGAATGACTAGCATCTTCCCCCATGCAACTGCCTGCCCCCAGCGCCTGGGCCAACCCCGGTCCGGGCCCTAGCAATGAGAAGACGTTGAGCCATGGCCACTCCCAGCACCTCAACCGCAACACTGCTGCGCCAATCCCTGTCCCAGGCCCTCGACCGGCCCGCCGACCAGATTCCCCTGGAGGCGAACCTGATCGAATGGGGGCTGGACTCCGTCACCCTGATTCGCCTCGCCGGCCAATGGCGCCGCCACGGCCTGGCCGCGCGTTTTGCTGAACTGATCGCCGATCCGCGCCTGTCAGTCTGGCTGGCCATGCTCGATGTGGAGACCCGTGCCCCGACCACAACTACCGCGCAAGTGGACGACGGGGAGCCTTTCGAACTGGCGCCGATGCAACACGCCTATTGGATCGGACGCGCCCCCGGCCAGCAGTTGGGTGGTGTAGCCGCGCACTTCTATAACGAATTCGATGGCCGCGATGTCGACCCGATCCGCTTGGAAGCCGCCGTGCGAGCGCTGCTGGTGCGCCACCCGATGTTGCGCGCGCAGTTTCTCGACGACGGCCGCCAGCGGATCCTCGCGCACAGCCCTTGGCCGGGGTTGAAGGTGCATGACTTGCGCCAGGCCAACGCCGAGCAACAACAGCAACGGCTGGAAGCGTTGCGCGCGGAGTTATCCCACCGCCAATTGGCCGTTGAACAAGGTCAGGTACTGGACATCCAGTTGTCGTTGCTGCCCGACGGGACGCGCCTGCACCTGAACCTCGACATGCTCGCCGCCGATGCCCTGAGCCTGCGCACCCTGCTCGGTGACCTGGTGCAGCTGTATCGCCAACAACCCCTGGCCGCGCTGGACTACAGCTTTGCCCGCTACCTGGCGGACCTGCGCCGTGAACACGCCAGCCCCGAGCAACGTGCGCTTCATCAACAAGCCCGTGACTATTGGCAGCAGCGCTTGGACCGGTTGCCCGGCGCCCCGCGCTTGCCCATCAAGGCCCAGGGCGACGATCGCCAGGTGCGGCGCCGTCACCATTGGCTGCCGCCGTCCCAACGCCAGGCCTTCGAGCGCCACGCCCGGGAGCACGGCCTGACGCCGGCGATGGCCTTGGCGGCGGTGTTCTGTGAAGCCCTCGGTGCCTGGAGCGAGACACCCGAGCTGCTGCTCAACCTGCCGCTGTTCAACCGCACGCCACTGCACGCCGATGTCGAGCACCTGGTCGGCGATTTCACTTCATCGATCCTGCTGGCTTGGGACGGTCACGTCACCGGCCCATTCGCCGTTCGCGCCACGGCCCTGCAACGGCGCTTCCACGGCGATGCGGCACACAGCGCGTTTTCCGGCCTGGAGGTGCTGCGCGAACTGTCCCGGCAACGGGGTGAGCAAGTGCTGGCGCCGGTGGTGTACACCAGCGCCCTGGGGCTGGGCGAATTGTTCGCCGAGGGTGTGCAGGCGTGTTTCGGTCAACCGGCCTGGATCATTTCCCAAGGCCCGCAAGTGTGGCTCGACGCCCAGGTCACCGAGCTGGATGGGGGCATCCTGGTCAATCTCGACGCCCGTGAAGGGTTGTTCGCCGACGGTGTGCTGGATGGCTTGTTCCAAGCCTATACCGGCTTGCTGCAGCGCCTGTGTTTTGAAGCCGCAGCGTGGGACTTGCCGCCTCCGGCGCTGATCCCTGCAAGCCAACTTGCGGTACGCAATACCGTCCAAGGCCAGGTGGCGCCCCTGCCGGTCAAGCGCCTGCACGAAGCCTTTTTTACCCAGGCGCGCCTGACTCCCGCCCTGCCCGCGTTGTTACACGGCAATCACTCCGTCATCCACTACGGCGAGCTCGCCGAACGCGCCCTACAAGTGGCGGCTTACCTGGAAGACCAAGGCATCCGGCGCGGCGACGTGGTGGCGTTGCAACTGCCCAAGGGGCCCGAGCAGGTGATCGCGGTGCTGGGCATCCTGGCGTGCAGCGCCACGTACCTGCCCATCAGCGTCGATCAACCTGCGACCCGTTGCCAGAGAATCTGCGATTCGTCGGGTGCCCGCTTGTTGCTCACGCAACTGCCCGCCGCCAGCACCGCGCTGGACGCCCCTCGGCCCGGAACGGTCAGCGACCTGGCCTATATCCTCTATACCTCCGGCTCCACGGGTGAGCCCAAGGGCGTGGAAATCAGCCATATGGCTGCCGCCAACACCCTGGAAGACCTGCAACGGCGCTTGCAACTGAACAGCGATGACCGAATCCTCGCGCTCTCGGCGCTGGAATTCGACCTGTCGGTGTTCGATCTGTTTGCCGCGCTGTCGACGGGAGCAGCGGTGATCGGCATCGAGCCCGAGGCCCAGCGCGATGCCGGACGCTGGCGCGAACTGGCCCTGCTGCATCGCGCCAGCGTGCTCAACTGCGTGCCGGCGTTGCTCGACATGCTGCTCGGTTGCGCCCCCGCCGACGCCAGCCTGCCCTTGCGCGCGGTGTTGCTCGGCGGTGACAAAGTGGCCCCGGATCTTGCGCCAAGGCTGTGGGCCCAAGCCCCCAGCTGCCGCTTCATGGCCTTGGGCGGTGCCACCGAAACCGCGATTCACTCGACACTGTTCGAAGTGCGGCCCGGCCAACCGCTGCCCTGGCACTGCCTGCCCTATGGCACGCCGCTGGATAATGTCCGCTTGCGCATTGTCGACCCGCACGGCCACGACTGCCCCGACTGGGTGGCCGGTGAACTGTGGATCGGCGGCGCCGGTGTTGCCGAGGGTTATCGCGGCGACCGGGTGCGCAGTGCCGAACGTTTTGTCGACTATCAAGGCCTGCGCTGGTACCGCACCGGCGACAGTGCGCGCTACCACCCCGACGGCAATGTCGAGTTCCTCGGGCGCACCGATTTCCAACTCAAACTGCACGGTTACCGCATCGAAGCCGGGGAAGTCGAAAGCGCATTGCTGGCCTGGCCAGGCATCGAACACGCGGTGACGCTGCTGGCCGGCCAGCAATTGGCGGCGGTGGTGCGCCTGACGGACGGCCCCGCGACACCCACACGCTTGGACCCATCGGGCCTGGCCCAACATCTGGCCGAGCGTCTGCCGAGCTACATGATTCCCAGCACAATCCTGGGCTGCGCGCAGTTGCCCTTGACCGGCAACGGCAAGGTGGATCGCAGAGTACTGACCGACTGGCTGGCGGCCAACAGCGCCTCCGTGCAGGCCAATCTGTCCCCTCCCTGCGGTGACATCGAAGTACAGGTGGCGCGTGCCTGGCAGCAGTTGCTGAGCTGTGGTGAAGTCTGCCGTGAACACAACTTCTTTGCCCTGGGCGGTGATTCCCTGAGCGCCACCCGCCTGGTACGCCTGCTTGCAGAACAGGGGCTGGGGGGCGCGCGGATCGCCCAGGTATTCGCCAAACCGGTGCTGGCGCACTTCTGTGCCGATTTGCACCGGCAGGCCGAGGCCGAACCACGAGACACGATTGTGCCCGACCTGCCGCAACGCCATGCGCCCTTCCCCATGACCGAGGTGCAGCAGGCCTATTGGCTGGGCCGCGACCCGAGCCTGGTACTGGGCGGCGTGAGCTGCCACTTCTATCGCGAATACGACGTCGAGGACCTAGACTTTGCGCGCCTGCAGAACGCGCTGGATCGCTTGATCGAGCGCCACGAAATGCTCCGTGCGGTGTTCGATCAATGTGGCCAGGCACGCATCCTGCCCTTGCAACAACTGCCGTCCTTCGAAATCGGCCAGGACTACGCCAGCCTCGACGACTTGCGCGAACACTGTGCCCATCGCGTGTTCGATCCGGGCCAGTGGCCGCTGTTCGATGTGCAGGCCGTGGCCCACGGCCGGCACACGCGGCTGGCCATCAGCCTGGACAACCTGATCCTCGATGCACTGAGCATCCTGCGCTTCTACGCAGAACTCGAAGCCTTGTACCGTGACCCCGGCTTGACCCTGGCGCCATTGGAGCTGTCGTTCCGCGACTATCAATTGCAATCCGCCGTGGAGGCGGCCGAGCTGCAAGCCGCGCAACACTTCTGGCAGGAACACCTGCCCGAGTTGCCGCCGCCTCCGCAACTGCCGCTGGCGGTTGACCCCGCCAGCCTGGGTCAACCGCGCTTCGAGCGCCTGCAAGGGCAGATCGATGCCCAAGCCTGGGGGGCGATCCTGGCCAAGGCGCAACAGCATGGCCTCACCGCCTCGGCCGTACTGCTCTGCGCGTTTGCCGAAACCCTCGGCCGCTGGAGTGCGCGCCCCGACCTCAGCCTCAACCTCACGCTGTTCGATCGTCGGGCGCTGCACCCCCAGATCGATCAGGTCATGGGCGATTTCACCTCCCTGACGCTGCTTGGCTATGTACCGGTGCCTGGCGAACGTTGGGTCGATCGCGCACGGCGTACCCAGCGAACCCTGGGTGAGGCGCTGGAACACCGTTGCCTCGGCTCGGTCAGCCTGCTGCGGCAGTTGGCCCGGGGCAATGGCGAGCAGCAGGCGAGCATGCCCGTGGTGTTCACCAGTGCGCTCGGGGTCCCGGATGGCACGGCCGCGCCGGTGGATGGACCGTTTGCCCGGCAAGTCTTTGGCCTGACCCAAACCCCGCAGGTCTGGCTCGACCATCAGGTGGTGGAAGCCAACGGCGGCATTGCCTTGAACTGGGACCGGGTGGTCGGCCTGTTCCCCGAAGGCCTGGTCGAAGCGATGTTCGACGCCTACCTGCACAGCTTGAACTGGCTGGCCGAGCACGCCTGGGACAGCGCGCCGCCCGACCTGTTGCCGCAAGCCCAGGCGCAATTGCGCGCCCGGCTCAATGCCCCGGGCCCGAGCGTGCCGGGTGACCCGACCTTGCACCAGGGCTTCTTCGAACAGGCACGCCAAGCGCCACAACGCCCGGCGCTGTTGTGGGGTGAGCACGGCACGCTGAGCTATGGCGAACTCGCCGAGCGGGCACTGCGCATTGCCCGCAGCCTGGTGGACGCGGGTGTTGCGCCTGGCGATCTGGTAGCCGTGTCCCTGGCCAAGGGCCCACAACAGATCGCCAGCGTGCTCGGCATTCTGGCGACGGGTGCCGCGTACCTGCCGGTCGGTGTCGACCAACCGTTGCAGCGTTGCCAACGCATCCTGCAACAGGCCGGCGTGACCGTGATGCTTGCCGGGCACGACCCGCAACTGCCGAGCGTCAAACACCTCGATCCGTTCCGCGCGCTGGACGCTGAACCGCTGCCCGCGCCGTTCGCCGTCTCGGCCGCAGAGCTGGCTTACGTGATCTACACCTCCGGCTCCACCGGCCTGCCCAAAGGCGTGATGGTGGAGCAGCGGGGCATGCTCAATAACCAACTGAGCAAAGTGCCGTACCTGGCGCTGAGCGAGGCGGATGTGATCGCCCAGACCGCTTCGCAGAGCTTCGATATTTCGGTCTGGCAGTTCCTGGCCGCGCCGTTGTTCGGTGCCCGGGTCGACATCGTGCCCAACGCCATTGCCCACGACCCGCAAGGGCTGCTGGAGCATGTGCAGCAACAGGGCATTAGCGTGCTGGAAAGCGTGCCGTCGCTGATCCAGGGCATGCTTGCCCAGGAACGCATCGGTCTGGACGGCTTGCGCTGGATGCTGCCCACCGGCGAAGCGATGCCACCGGAACTGGCCCACCAGTGGTTGTTGCGTTACCCGGACATCGGCCTGGTCAACGCCTACGGCCCGGCGGAATGCTCCGACGACGTGGCGTTCTTCCGGGTCGACCTGGCCTCGACCCGCGGCACTTACCTGCCGATTGGCACGCCCACCGACAACAATCGTCTGTACCTGCTCGACGGCGCGCTGGACCTGGTGCCGCTGGGCGCGGTGGGTGAGTTGTGCGTGGCGGGCACCGGGGTCGGGCGTGGTTATGTCAGCGATCCGTTGCGCACCGCCCCGGTCTTTGTGCCGAATCCGTTCGGTGCGCCGGGGGAGCGGCTGTACCGTACCGGCGACCTGGTGCGGCGGCGCAGCGATGGGGTGTTGGAGTACGTCGGGCGCATCGACCATCAGGTGAAGATCCGCGGCTACCGCATCGAGCTGGGGGAAATCGAAGCGCGCTTGCATGAACAGCCGGAAGTGCGCGACGGGGCAGTGGGCGTGCAGGAGGGCGCCAATGGCAAGCATCTGGTCGGCTACCTCGTCGCCACTGACTCGGCACTGAAACCCGCCGAGCGCCTGGAGCGCATCAAGCAGCGCCTGCGGGCCGAACTGCCGGAATACATGGTGCCGCTGCACTGGCTGTGGCTCGAGCGCCTGCCCCTCAACGCCAACGGCAAGCTCGATCGCAAGGCCTTGCCGGCCCTGGAGATCGGCCAGTTGCAAAGCCAGGACTACCAAGCCCCCGGCAATGAACTGGAGCAGGCCCTGGCAGACATCTGGGCCCAGGTGCTGAAAGTCGAGCGGGTGGGGGTGCGGGACAACTTCTTCGAATTGGGCGGGCATTCCTTGCTCGCGACGCAGATCGCCTCGCGGGTGCAAAAGGCCCTGCAACGCAACGTACCGCTGCGGGCGATGTTCGAATGCAGCACGGTGCAGGAACTGGCCGACTACATCGATGGGCTGGCGGCCAGCGAGATCACTGAGGAGAAGGTGGATCGGTTGAATGATTTGATGGCGGAGTTGGAAGGAATGTAGTTCTGCGGCGCCTGTAGCGGCCCCATCGCGGGCAAGCCTTGCTCCCACAGGGATCAGCGGCGAACAGAGTATTTGTGTTCGAGCTTCAACCCTGTGGGAGCAAGGCTTGCCCGCGATGGGGGCAGCACAGGCACTGCTGGCTCAAAGGTTGACTGCTCAGCTTGCACAGCTCAGTCTCCCCAAGGCTTTTTCCAGACTCAAACAAGGAGGTCACCCATGCCCTTTTCAATCATTGACGGACAGCCGCTCCATTACCTGGACCAAGGCCAGGGCCCGGTGGTGCTGCTGGGCAGCAGCTATCTGTGGGACCACACCATGTGGACGCCGCAGATCGAGGTGTTGTCCCAGCATTATCGGGTCATCGCCCTGGACTTGTGGGGGCACGGCCAGTCCGGGCGTTTGCCTGAGGGCATGACCTCCCTGGACGACCTGGCTCGCCAGGCGTTGACGTTGATGGATCACCTGGACATCGACTGCTTCAATCTGGTCGGGCTTTCGGTGGGCGGGATGTGGGGCGCTCGGTTGGCGCTGGCGGCGCCTGAACGCGTGCAATCGCTGGTGTTGATGGACACCTACGTCGGCGTCGAGCCGGAACCGACTCGCCAGTATTACTTCTCGCTGTTCGACAAGATCGAAGCCAGCGGCAGCATTCCCGAACCCTTGCTGGATATCATCGTGCCGATCTTTTTCCGGCCGGGGATCGACCCGCATTCGGCGCTCTACCAGCAGTTGCGGGCCACACTGGCCGCGCTGCCGACCGATCGCCTGCGCGACAGCATCGTGCCGCTGGGGCGGATCATTTTCGGTCGGGACAGCATCCTGCCGCGCCTGCATGAACTGGACGCCAAGCGCACGACGGTGATGTTTGGCGACCAGGACAAACCGCGGCCGCCGTCCGAGTCGCTGGAGATGGCCGAGTTGATCGGTTGCTCCCATGTGTCGATTCCGGAGGCGGGGCATATCTCCAATCTGGAGAACCCGGAATTCGTGAATCGGATGTTGCTGGGACTCTTGCGTCGCTGATCCACCGCTATCGCGAGCAGGCTCGCTCCCACAGGGGACTTGTGATCGACGCAGATCCAATGTGGGAGCGAGCTTGCTCGCGATAGCGGTGGTGCAGCTACATAAATGCTGGATGTGCCGCGCTTTGGCTTTTGATCTTGGGCGCCCCGTTAAACCACGCTGGCCGAACGCAGGCATTGCGCAGTGGGCATCCCGGCATGGATGCCGGGATAGCCGCGCTGGGCCATGGATGGCCCTTCGCGGCGGCCCACGGAGCAATGCCGGAGTGAGGGCATGCCGAGCCTAGGCGAGGCACCGAGTGGTGGGGCAGAGCGTTTTTGGTTACTTTTGGCGCTCTTCCAAAAGTGACCCGCTGTAAGAGCGGAACCATAAGCCGCCGTTACACAAAAAACGGATATACACACTAAGCAACAGCCCGGGAATCCCATGGCCCTAACCCCACACCACCCCGTCCCAGCCCTCCCTCAAGAAGGCCTGATCGCCGTGATCGCCCCCGCCGGCCCCGCCCCCCTGGACACGGAAAAAGCCATCCAATGGATGCGCGCAAGGGGCCATGAGCTGCGAATATTCCCAGGCGTCTATGAAAAGAACGACTACCTGGCCGGCAGCGACGAAGTACGCCTCAACGACCTGCACACCGCCTTCGCCGACCCAGAAGTCAAAGCCATCATCTGCCTACGCGGCGGCTACGGCACGCCCCGTCTACTCGATCGTATCGATTTCGAGCTCTTAAAACGCAACCCCAAACCATTCGTAGGCTACAGCGACATCACCGCCCTGCACCTGGCCATCAGCCGTTACGCCGGCTTCGTGACCTTCCACGGCCCGTTGCTCAACGCCGATCTGCTGGGCGACAAGGAGCCCCCAACCGTCACCTCGTTCTTCAGCCTGCTGCGTGGACAGTTGAAGGCCGGCAGCGCGCTGAACCACCCCGGCGCCTACCCGTTGACCACCGTTGAGCCGGGCATCGCCCACGGACGTCTGCTGGGCGGCAACCTGTCGATGATTGCCGCGACCATGGGCACGCCTTATCAGATCGACGCCGAAGGGGTGATCCTGTTCATCGAAGACGTCAACGAGCCGCTGTATCGCATCGATCGTCTGCTGACCCAATTGCGCCTGGCGGGCACGCTGGCGAAGTTGCGCGCAGTCCTGGTCGGCGATATAGCGGGGGTGGATCTTGAGGCGTTGAACCGCTTGCTCAAGCAGACCTTCGCGCCGTTGCGCATCCCGGTGCTGTCCGGCTGGCGCAGCGGGCACTGCGATCCGAACCTGACCTTGCCCATGGGCGCATTGGTGACGCTGGATGCGGGGGAGAAGCGGTTGGTGTTGGAGCAGGATGTGGTGGTCAGCTGTTAGTCCTGTAGCGTCCGCAAGTCAGTCTTCGCGAGCAAGCCCGCTCCCACAGGTGATCGCGTTTCTTCATGAGAACACGGTCGAATGTGGGAGCGGGCTTGCTCGCGAAAGCGGTAGTCGCTATACGGCCATTCAGCGACTACGCAACGCCTCCAGCAACTGCTGCGTCGGATACCCATCCGCCGGCCAGCCGAACGACTGCTGGGCACTGCGGATGGCTTTGCGGGTGTTGGCGCCGATGATGCCATCGGGGTTGCCCGCGTCGTAGTTGTGTTTGCCCAGCAGGGTCTGCAGTTCGATGCGTTCGCTGCGGCTCAGGGGCAGGTCCTCTTTTGGCCACTGGCCGTAGACCAGCCCGGCGCCGGTAAAGCGCTTGGACAGCAGCCCGACCGCCAAGGCATAGGACGATGAGTTGTTGTACTTGAGGATGGCGCGGAAGTTATCGAAGATCAGGAACGCCGGGCCGCGATGGCCGGCCGGCAGGAGCAGGGACGCCGATAGCTGCTTGTCATCGGCGGCGATCGGCAAGCCGCCATATTCTGAAACACCCAGCCGCATCCATTCTGAGACGGGCTTGCGGATCGTGCCATCGGCCAGCGTGTAGTCGAAGCCCTGGTTGAGCGAGACCTCGACCCCCCACGGCTGGCCGCGTTGCCAGCCGGAGCTTTGCAGGTAGTGCGCGGTCGAGGCCAGGGCGTCGGTGGCGCTGCCCCAGATGTCGCGGCGACCGTCGCCGTCGAAATCCACCGCATGGGTGTTGTACGTGGTGGGAATGAACTGGGTCTGGCCCATGGCGCCGGCCCAGGAGCCGAGCATTTTTTCCGGTGTGATATCGCCCTGTTGCAGGATTTGCAGCGCGGCGATCAGTTGCGCATGGGCAAACCCCGGGCGCCGTCCTTCGTAGGCCAGGGTCGCCAGGGAGTTGATCACCGACTTGCTGCCCTGGAATTGGCCGAAGTTGCTCTCCATGCCCCACACCGCCACCAGCGCCTCGCGATCGACGCCATAACGCTGCTCGATGCTTTGCAGGACCTGGGCGTTCTGCTGGATCAGGTTCTTGCCTTTGTTGACCCGCAGTGGCGACAGCGCGCCATCGAGGTATTCCCACACGGGACGGGTGAATTCCGGCTGGCTGCGATCGGCCTTGATCACGCTCATGTCCGGGCTGACGCCGACGAACGCACGGTCGAACAGGTCGCCACGGATCCCGGCGGCCAGTGCCTCCTTGCGAAACCCGGCCTGCCATTGCGCGAAGGTCTGGGTGGGTGCAATGGCCAGGTCGTCACCGGTCGGCACCAGGGGCGGCACGATGGCCGGCGCGGTCACGACGGGGGCTGTCTGGAGCGGTTGGGCGTCGGCGGCAGTAGGTTTTTCGGCGCAGGCGACAAGCAGGACAACGCTTGCGGCAACAATCATTTGGCGCAGTGGCCAACGATGGGAAAGACAGAAGGGCATGCACGGGTCCAGAAATACAAATCAGGTGCTGACCTTAACATGCGAAAGGGGCGTAGGGCTTGTCCGGGTGTTTCAAGCGGCCAGAAAGCAAGAAGCCTCCCAGTTGTCAGACTGGAAGGCTTCGCGGCGGTAGCTGCCTTTGCCCTTGGCGGGTCGTTCCTGGCGGCTGCGGAACAGGGGCTGGGCGACGATGGACTTGGCCTTGTTGGGGCCATGCTTGGATGGCTTTTTGCTCATGGTGGGTACTCTCGTGGGGTGGTTTTTGCGGGGCAAATCATGGGACAGAGTAGGGGCGTTGTCCAGTCCCTGCATTGCGTAGGAAATGTCATTCAGACGAACACACGACTTGTGGTGCCGATAGGTGGGAGCAAAGCTTGCTCGCGATACAGACACCTCGGTTTCAGAGACACCGCGCTGCTTTCATCGCGGGCAAGCCTTGCTCCCACAGATATCTTCGCCGCAGAACAGCCTTCAGTGCGTGCTTATTCAGCAGGCAACGTCAACCGCTGGCCAGCCATCAACAGCGACAACCGACTGAGGCTCATCCACGGTGAGCCGGCGGCCTGGCCCTTGATCTGCGCATCGATGCGCTGGGCTTCGAGCAGCAATTGCGCCCAACGCGACGCGGAATAGCGCTGCAAGGCCTTGCTCATCAGCGGTTTGCGTTTGTCCCAGACGGGCGGGCGGGCCTGGCTGAAGGCTTTGTCCAGCGGTACGCCCTGGCTGTATTGCAGGGACAGGTTGGCCAGCAGGCGCAATTCCCGGGCCAGGGCCCAGAGGATCACCGGCGGCTCGACGCCTTCGCCGCGTAGGCCTTCGAGCATGCGCAAGGCGTGGGCGGCCTCACCGTTGAGGATCGCATCGGTCAGCCCGAAGACATCGAAGCGCGCACTGTCGGCCACGGCAGCCTGCACCGTTTCCACGGTGATCTGCCCGCTCTCGGCCATCAGCTTGAGCTTTTCGATTTCCTGGGCGGCGGCCAGCAGGTTGCCTTCGACCCGGGCGGCAATCAGCTCCACCGCGTCCTGGCTGGCCGAGAGACCGGCCTGGGACAGGCGTTGGCGGATCCAGCTGGGCAACTGGCTGACATCCACCGGCCATATCTGCACGAACTGGGTCTGCTGGCCTTCGACCAGGGCCTTGCCCCATTTGGTCTTTTGCGCGCTGCCGTCGAGTTTCGGCAAGCTGATGAGCAGTACCGTGTCCTCGGCGGGTCGCGAGCAATATTCGATCAGCGCGGCGGCGCCCTTGTCACCGGGTTTGCCCGACGGCAAACGCAGCTCCAGCAGGCGTTTTTCGGCGAACAACGACATGCTCGCCCCGGCCTGCAGCAGCGTGCCCCAGTCGAAACTGGCGTCGGCGGCGAAGACCTGGCGTTCGTCGAAGCCCTGCTGGCGTGCAGCAGCGCGGATGGCGTCGGCGGCTTCCTGGCACAACAGCGGGTCATCGCCACTGATGATGTAGACCGGCGCGAGGGCGCCTTGCAGGTGTTTGCCGAGTTGGGCGGGGGCGAGCTTCATAAGAGAAGGCGAGCGGGGCGCCGGAGCGCCCCGCAAGGCTTATTCAGCCGGGATCTGCATCGGCGACTGCTGCGGGGTTTCCGCTTCAGCCTTGCGTGCCGCTTCCAGCGCTTCGGCTTCGGCTTTGGCCTTGGCGTCGGCGGTCTGTTGCAGCTGGTCCAGCTGGGACGGGCTCAGCTGTTGCAGGCGCAGCATCATGCGTTGCACGAGGTCACGACGCATTTCGTCGCGCACTTCGCTCGACTCCTGGTCGGAGCCGGTGATGTTGTTGCCATCGTGCAGGTAGACCTTTTGCACCTGCAGCTTGTCATCCAGCAGTACCAGGTTGTTCTGGCCGCGGATCTCATAGCTCAGTACGTTGTTGAGTTCGTACTCGGCGGAACGACCGGCACCGGCATAGCTCAAGCTGCGCTGGCTTTGCTGTTCACGGGTCAATACCAGCTTGTACGGGGCGCCGGTATAGACTTTCACACCGCTGTTTTCCAGGGTGTCGCGCAGCATCTTGACGGTGTCGCCAAAGGCGTCCCGTGCGCTGAGGTCCAGTTCCGTGATGGCCAGCTCGGTGGTGCCGGTGCCGCGCAGTTGGAAGCCGCAGGCGCTCAACAGGACCGCCAGGCCCACTACCAGCAGATTACGTTTGATCATCTTGTTGCTCCCCTTGAACCCTATGGGGGTCGACCATGCGACCCCGCAGGTTGTATTCGGCGCCAGGCTCAAGCCTTGCGCCCGATCCAATTAGCTTGCGACGATGTTGACCAGCTTGCCGGGCACGACGATCACTTTGCGAATCGTCAGGCCATCGACAAAGCGCAGCACGTTTTCATTGGCCCGGGCAGCGGCTTCGACTTCTTCGCGTGTGGCGGCGGCCGGCATTTCGATCTGGCCGCGCAGCTTGCCGTTGACCTGGATGACCAGGGTCAGGCTGTCCTGCACCAGCGCGGTTTCGTCCACCACCGGCCAGCGAGCGTCAATCACCGGGTCGGCGTGACCCAGTTGCTTCCACAGCTCGTGGCTGATGTGCGGCGTGATTGGCGCCAGCAACAGCGTCACGGCTTCCAGGCCTTCGTGAACCAGTGCGCGATCCTGTTCGGTGCCTTGCGCGGCTTTTTCCAGCACGTTCATCAGCGTCATCACCTGGGCGATGGCGGTGTTGAATTTGTGGTTCTGGCCGACGTCATGGCTGGCCTGCTTGATGGCCAGGTGGATCGAGCGACGAATGGCTTTCTGCTCGTCGTTCAGGCTGGCGACGCTCAGTTTGCCCGGCAGGCCCTGGCTGACGTGGGCTTGCGCCAGGCGCCAGACGCGCTTGAGGAAACGGTGCGAGCCTTCGACGCCCGAATCGGACCACTCTGCGCTCATGTCAGGTGGCGAGGCGAACATCATGAACAAGCGGCAGGTGTCTGCGCCGAACTGGTCGATCATCGACTGTGGGTCGACGCCGTTGTTCTTCGACTTGGCCATTTTCTCGGTGCCGCCGATTTCCACCGGCAGGCCGTCGGCAATCAGCTTGGCGCTGATGACCTTGGCTTTGCTGTCGCGTTCGAGTTCGACGTCGCTCGGGTTGAACCAGGTGTAGGCACCGTTGGCTTCGCGACGGTAGTACGTCTCGGCGATCACCATGCCTTGGGTCAGCAGGTTCTTGAACGGCTCGTTGGAGCTCACCAGGCCTTCGTCACGCATCAGCTTGTGGAAGAAGCGTGCGTAGAGCAGGTGGAGAATGGCGTGTTCGATGCCGCCAATGTACTGGTCCACTGGCAACCAGTGATCGGCCGCGGATTTTTCCACCAGGCCGCCTTGGTAGTGCGGCGAGGCGTAGCGTGCGTAGTACCAGGACGACTCGACGAAGGTGTCCATGGTGTCGGTTTCACGCTTGGCCGGCGCGCCGCATTTCGGGCAGCTGCACTCGTAGAACTCGGGCATGCGCGCCAGGGGCGAACCGGCGCCATCGGGTACGACGTCTTCCGGCAGGACCACGGGCAGTTGATCTTCCGGCACCGGTACGTCACCGCAGGTGTCGCAATGCACGATCGGGATCGGGCAGCCCCAGTAGCGTTGGCGGCTGATGCCCCAGTCCCGCAGGCGGAACTGGGTGCGCGAGGCGCCGAGGTTCTTCTTGATCAGGGCGACTTCGATGGCATCGAACGCGCCGGGGAAATCCAGGCCGTTGAACTCACCGGAGTTGATCAGCTCGCCATGTTCGCCATAGGCGTCCTGCCAAGGTTCCGGGGTCTGGTCGCCGGCGCTGGTACGCACCACGGCTTTGACCGGCAGGTTGTACTTGTGGGCGAATTCGAAATCGCGCTCGTCGTGGGCCGGCACCGCCATGACAGCGCCGTCGCCGTAGTGCATCAGCACGTAGTTGGCGACCCATACCGGCAGTTTCTCGCCGGTGAGCGGGTGCTCGACGAACAACGAAGTCGCCAGGCCTTTCTTCTCTTGAGTGGCGACGTCGGCTTCGGCGACGCTGCCGCCCTTGCATTCGGCGATGAACGCCTGCAGCTCAGGGTTGTTCTGTGCCGCCAGGGTGGCCAGCGGGTGCTCGGCGGCCACGGCCACATACGTGGCGCCCATCAGCGTGTCCGGGCGGGTGGTGAAGACTTTCAGGGTGCCGGCTTCGCCAATGGAGGCGACGTCGTACGGGAACTGCACTTCCATGCCCCGGGACTTGCCGATCCAGTTGCGCTGCATGGTCTTGACCTGCTCGGGCCAGCCGGTCAGCTCGTCGAGACTCTCCAGGAGTTCATCCGCGTAGGCGGTGATCTTGAAGTAGTACATCGGGATTTCGCGCTTTTCGATCAGCGCGCCGGAGCGCCAGCCGCGACCGTCGATCACTTGTTCGTTGGCCAGTACGGTCTGGTCCACCGGGTCCCAGTTCACCGTGCCGTTCTTGCGGTAGATCACGCCTTTTTCGAACAGGCGGGTGAACAGCCATTGTTCCCAGCGGTAGTAGTCGGGCTTGCAGGTGGTGACCTCGCGGGACCAGTCCACCGCCAGGCCCAGGCTGCGCAGCTGGTTCTTCATGTAGGCGATGTTTTCGTAGGTCCACTTGGCGGGGGCCACGTTGTTCTTCATCGCGGCGTTTTCCGCCGGCATGCCGAAGGCGTCCCAACCCATGGGTTGCAGGACGTTCTTGCCTTGCATGCGCTGGTAGCGGGAGATCACGTCGCCGATGGTGTAGTTGCGCACGTGCCCCATGTGTAGCTTGCCGCTGGGGTAAGGGAACATCGACAGGCAGTAGAAAGTCTCCTTGCCTGGCTGTTCGCTGACTTCAAAGGACTTTTGCTCGTCCCAGAACGACTGGGCGGCGGCTTCGATTTCACGGGGCTGGTAGTGTTCGTGCATGGCTACTTTTGTACTGAATGGGGTGGCCCAATCCTCTTCGTTGCCATGCTGGACGCAGACGACGCCGAATGCGGCGTTTTCGATGCCCAGCCAAGCTGGAAGTGGAGTTACAGGAAGCGCCGTAGCATACATGACCGCGCTCTGCCGAGGGAAACCCTGATTGCTGCCGAACTGTTGCCGAGCATCGGCGATGACCGGTGTTCAGGGCCGTTGGTCGCGGCGCCCTGCCGGTTTGCCCAGCGAAGCTAAGCTTCTCAATGGGGAGTGAGTCTTATCTTCAATGAGGTGAGGGATGGTTGAATCACAACGAAAAGTCGCTACACCTGAGTTGTACGAAAAACTGATCGATCGTCTCGGGGTGGCCCTGGACGCTGCAAGAACCGCCGGTCGCTTGCGTGATGAACGCCCGGTAGAGCTGGAACTGCGAGGCTTGAGCCCCGCGGAGTTCGAACTGGTCAAGGCTTACCTTGAACAGGCCGGATATCAACCCCCCACCAGTGGGGCCCAGGTACTCAAGCGTCTCGATGCGCCCCGTTCGGCCAAGGTTGTGTGGCTCAAGGACCGGACGCCTGAGAAGGATGCTGTAAAGGTCCGGTCGCTGCAGTTCAAGTAAAGCCGGATTCACGCGTGTCGCTTTTTTTGGTTCAAGGCTTTTTCGAATCTGTTGTCGCTTTGCGTCAACCCACTTAGGCTTCGGGCATCTATGGAGATGCCCGATGCCGTTTCGCTATTTCATCAAACAACTTTTATTGCCGCCCGGCATTCTTTTGCTGCTGTTGGCGCTTGCCTGGTGGTGGCGCCATTCACGGCCGCGCCTGGCCCGGCTGTGTTTCGCCGTGGGCCTGGGCGGTTTCTGGTTGATGAGCCTGCCGGTGGTGGTGCAGTGGAGCGCCAAGGCATTGGAGCGTGAGCCGCCGCTGCTTCGTAGCGAATGGGCGACCCTGGCCCAGCGTGCCGACGCCATCGTGGTACTGGGTTCCGGTCGCGAGCGCGGTGACCTGGCCTGGGGCGCCGACCAACCCACCGGTGTTGGCCTTGAACGCCAGCGTTATGCGGCGCGGCTGGCCAAGGCGTCGGGCTTGCCCGTACTGACCACCGGCGGCTTGCACTACGGCACCCCGCCCAGCGAGGCCAAGCTGATGGCCGACTCGATGCTGGAGGATTTCGGCGTCAACGTGCGCTGGCAGGAAGGGCGGAGCCGCACCACCTGGGAAAACGCCCAGATGAGCGCCGAGATCCTGTTGCCGGAAGGCATCAAGCGGGTCGTAGTGGTGACCCAGGCCTGGCACATGCAACGGTCGGTCTGGAGTTTCGAGCGCGCGGGGTTTGAAGTGGTGCCGGCGCCGGTGGGTTTCCTGGGGCAGGACAACGCCCGGCCACTGGGCGGCTGGATGCCGGAGTTCAAGTCGATCTGGCAATCCGGGCAGTTGATGAATGAGGCGGTGGGGCTGGTGGGGTATTGGTTGTTTTACCGCTGAGTATTTGGGTGTGGGACATCTGTGGGAGCAAGGCTTGTGTGGGAGCAAGGCTTGCCCGCGATGCAGGCGCCTTTGTTCCCAAGGCAGACCGCGTTGATTTCATCGCGGGCAAGCCTTGCTCCCACAGGAAACTCGTTGACCTCAAGAGGTTTGCCCGCGGCGGGATCAAACGGTCCTGGCCATCCGTCCCGCCATCAACGCCCAGCCCAGCAGCAACACGCACAAGATGATCAGCGGCCACGAGCGCCATTGCAGGTACGGCGTCAGGTCGTGCATCGGCACCACTTCGCCGTACAGGATGCCGCGCTCGAATTGCGGGATCTGTGCAGTGATCTGGCCGAAGGGGTTGATCAGGCCGGTCACGCCGTTGTTGGTGGCGCGGATCATCCAGCGGCCGGCTTCCAGGGCGCGCATCTGGGCCATTTGCAGGTGTTGCAGCGGGCCGATCGAGGTGCCGAACCAGGTGTCGTTGCTGATGGTCAGCAGCAGGTCGCTGCGCGCCGAGAGGCTGGCGGCGAATTCCGGGTAGACCACTTCATAGCAGATGAACGGCGCGATCTGGTAACCCTTGGCCTGCAGCAATGGCTGGTCGGCCGGGCCCCGGGCGAAGTCCGACATGGGCAGGTCGAAGAAGGCGATCAGGCCACGCAGGATGTCTTGCAGCGGTACGTACTCGCCGAACGGCACGAGTTTTTGCTTCAAGTAAGTGCCGTCACCTTCCCCGGTCACGGTGATGCCGTTGTAGTAACGCTTCTCTTGGCGCACCAGTTGGCGAATCGGCACGCCAGTGATCAGCGCCGACTGCCGCTCGGCGGCGAAGTTGCCCATCATGTCCAGGTAGCCCTGGGCAGACTCCTTGAGTACCGGCACCGCGGTTTCCGGCCAGATCAGCAGGTCGACGCGCTTGGAGGCGAAGCTCATGTCGCGGTACAGCGCCAACTGCGCGTTGAGCTGCTCGGGGTCCCACTTCATGCTTTGTTCGATGTTGCCCTGGATCGCCGCGACGCTCAGCGGGTCGCCCGAAGGACTGGTCCAGGCGTGGCCCTTGAGTGCCATGCCAGCCACCCATGGGCCGATCAGCAGCAGCACGCCCGCGGCGATAAAGCCTTTGCGTCCGGTGCGGATCAACCGGGGCGCGTTGTACAGCAGCGCGGCGGTCAGGGCCAGGGTGAAGGAGATCAGCCACATCCCGCCCAGCGGCGCGAGGCCGGACAGCGGGCCGTCGAGTTGGCTGTAGCCGGAATACAGCCACGGGAAACCGGTGAGGAACCAGCCGCGAAACGCTTCCTGGCCCAGCCACAGCGCGGCGAACGCCAGGGCATCGGCCAGCGGCGCCTCGTTGCGGCGCAACCAGCGCGCCCACAGCCAGGCGG
>NZ_ATLN01000100.1:0-80742 GCF_000416195.1 Pseudomonas sp. CFII68 | reverse complement strand
AGCAGCCGTTACCGCAGCAATGGATATGTACTCACTCAACAAAATCCAGGCCAACTGTCAGGCCGCCTTCGCGAGCAAGCTCGCTCCCACAATGGGACTGGGGGTGAACACAAGACTCATGAACACCCACACTGACCTACATATTCCCGAAAGCCCTGAACACACCGATCATGGCCGGACCAATGGCAACCAGGAAGAAGCTCGGCCACAGGCAGAAAATCAGCGGAAAGATCAGCTTGGTGCCAATCTTGGCGCCCATTTCTTCCGCAGCCTGGGTACGCCGGTCGCGAAACTCATCGGCGTAGATCCGCAGGGTATCGGCCACGCTGGTGCCGAATCGGATACTTTGCGCCAGCAGGCTGACCAGGCCCTGGATATCCTCCAGGCCAGTACGCACGGCCAGTTGCTTGAGGGCCTCGGTGCTGGTGATGCCCGCCCGGATCTGCGCATTGACCAGCGCCAGTTCCTCGGCCAGTTCGACCTGGCTGACCGACATCTCTTCAGCCACCCGTTCAATCGTCGTAGGCAGGGCCAGGCCCGACTCGACGCAAACCACCATCAGGTCCAGCGCATCCGGGAACGCGGCGCGCAGCCGGCCTTGGCGTGCCTGCTTGCGCTTGCCGACGTAGATCGCCGGCAGCAACCAACCGATGCCCGCCACGAGGGTCACCCCCAGCAAGCCGATAGCCACTGACACCTTGACCATCGGCAACAGCAACAACGCAACACCGACCAGCAACAGCGGCAGCATCAGGCGCACGGCCCAATACATCTGCACCGCCGAAGCAGAGCGGTAACCGGCGTGGGTGAGCAAGGTCTGGGTGGCCGACGCGTGGGCCTGGTCGGTCGAGGCAAAGCGCTGGCCGACCCGCTCCAGCAAGAGCTGCAGGTTACCGGGTGCCTCCTGCCCTGCGGTGTTGCCAGCGTAACCGCGCTTGATCAGCGCCAGGCGCCGCTGCACCGGATCCTGCAGGCCCAACATCAACAGCAGGAGCGCGACGGCCGCCAACACTGCACTGAGGCCAATCGCGGCGATGAACAACACGCGTGCCAGTTCTTCGTTGCCGGTAAACCGACTCAACAATCCGAGCAAAAAGTCCATGACTGATACCTCTCGGCGCGACAGCGCTTAAACCTGGATCCGGATGATCTTTCTTATCCAGAAAATCCCGATCAACATGGCGCAGAACGCGCCGATGATCAGCTTGTGCCCTATGGGGTCATTGATCAGCACCGGCATGTAGCTGGGGCTGGTGAGCACGATGGCGATCGCCAGCACGAACGGGATCGCCACCAGCACCCAGGCCGACATGCGCCCTTCGGCCGACAGCGTCCGAATCTTGCGCTGGAAACGAAAACGCCCACGAATCAAGCGGCTCAGGCGCTCCAGCACTTCGGTCAGGTTGCCGCCAGTCTCGCGGTGGATAAGGATCGAGGTCACCAGCATCATCACCGTCATGCTCGGCATGCGCTCCAGCAGGCCGAGCATGGCCCGGCGCACATCGTTGCCATAGTTGATGTCGGAAAACGTCATGCCGAATTCCTGGGCGACCGGCCCCTTGTGCTCTTCGGCGACCAGACGCAGGGTTTCGTTGAACGGATGGCCGGCGCGCAGGGCCCGGCACATGGCGTCCAGCGCATCCGGCAAACCCTCCTCGAACGCAGCGAAACGCTTGTTGCGGTCACGCAGGATTTTCAACACCGGCACCCAGGTCACCGCGAATGCCGCCAGCAGCGCCATCCACCAGACGGGCGAGACCATCAGCACCAAGGCACCCGCCGCCACCCCCAGGGCCAGACCGAGCAGCATGACCCGATAAGCCCGGTATTCATGCCCGGCCTGCTCGATCAGTTGGGTCAGGTTGGCCATGAATGGCAGCTGTTCCAGGCGCGCTTCCAGGGGGGACAGGCGCGTCAGGTATTTCTGCCGCAACACAGTCTGCATGTTGGGCAAGTGGTTGGCTTTCTCCAGTACATGCAGGCGCCCGCGAATGCGCTTGCGCATCCTGCCGGCCTCGCCGAACACCGGCACCACCACGCCCTGGGACAGCAGGAATACGGCGATGAACACCATGCCAAGGAACATCAGGATGAATTCACTGGGGATATTGCTCATGACGTCCGGCCCTCCATCCACTCAGGGCGAAACAGAGTCAGCGGCAGTTCGATGCCGCGCTTGGCCAGCACATCGCGGAAGGCCGGGATCATCCCGCTGGGCCGATAATCCCCAAGCACCTCGCCATGCTCGCCGATGCCCTGGCGCACGAAGGAGAAAATCTCGGTCATGGTGATGATGTCCCCTTCCATCCCGTTGATCTCTTGCATGCTCACCACGCGTCGCTTGCCGTCTTCTTGACGCTCCAGTTGGATCACCACATCGATGGCCGAGGCAATTTGTTGACGCATGGCCTTGATCGGAAAAGTCGCCCCGGTCATCGACACCATGTTCTCGACTCGCCCCAACGCATCCCGTGCGGTGTTGGCGTGAATGGTGGTCAGCGAACCGTCGTGGCCGGTGTTCATCGCCGTGAGCATGTCCATCGCCTCGGCGCCGCGCACCTCGCCAATGACAATGCGGTCCGGGCGCATCCGCAGGCTGTTGCGCACCAGTTCCCGCTGGCCCACCTCGCCGCGCCCCTCGATGTTCGAAGGCCGGGTTTCCAGGCGCACTACGTGGGGCTGTTGCAGTTGCAGCTCGGCAGAATCCTCGATGGTGACGATGCGTTCGTTGTGGGGAATGAAACTGGACAGCACATTGAGCATGGTGGTCTTGCCGCTGCCGGTGCCGCCGGAGATCAGCACGTTCAGGCGCCCGCGAACAATGGCCTTGAGCAACAAGGCAATGGCCGGGGTCATGGTGCCGACCTGGATCAGGCTGTCGGTGTTGAGCAGGTCCACGGCGAAGCGCCGGATCGACATGCTCGGACCGTCGATGGCCAGCGGTGGAATGATCGCGTTGACCCGCGAACCGTCCTTGAGCCGGGCGTCCACCAAGGGCGAGGACTCGTCGATACGCCGCCCCAGGCTGGACACGATGCGGTCGATGATGTTCAGCAAATGCTGGTCGTCGCGAAAACGCACGTCGGTGCGTTGCAACTTGCCGAAGCGTTCGACGTAGACCGAGGCAAAGCCGTTGACCAGGATGTCGGACACGCTATGGTCAGCCAACAACGGTTCCAGCGGCCCGAGACCGAGCACTTCATCGGTGATCTGCTTGATGATCAATTGCCGGCTGGCCGTACTCACCGGTGCCGAATGTTCCTCGAGCAGGCGCTGGCAGATATCGCGTATCTGCCGAGTGGCCTCGACGTGTTCGAGGGCATCGAGCAACGACAGGTCCATGACCTTGAGCAGTTGCTGGTAGATCTTCTCCCGCCATTCGGCCTCCACCGGCGTGACCTGGCTGCGGGTTTCGTAAAGCACGTCGGGGATGGCCTGCTCCCAGGCCATCAACGCGTCGGTCGGGTCCGGCAGGCCGTCCTCGGGCTGGGTGCCCGCTGAGGCGGCGGATTTGGCGGGCTGTTTGCGCAAGCGGTTACGAAAGTCGCTGATCATGGGTCATCCCCCGAAAAAACGGTTGAAGGCACGTTTAAGCAGGCCCTTGTCTGTGGCCATCTGGTGACCGACCAGGTCTTCGGTCAAATCGCGCAGGGCGGCGGTGATTGCCGCCTTCGGCGCATGCAGCCCCAACGGCACGCCAGTGTTCTGACTCTGGCTGACCAGGTTGAAGTCATTGGGCAATTTCAACAGGTTCGGGCAACGCAGGGCCTCGCCGATGTCCTTGAGGCTGACAGCGGCGTTTTTGTCATAGCGGTTGATCACGATCTGCAATTGATCCCCGCGCACGCCCAGGTCTTCGCGCAAGATCCGCACCAGGGCGCTGGCATCGCGCAGGTGGCTGACGCTCTGTTGCACCACCACGTACACCCGGTCCACCTGTTCCAGCACCGAGCCGGTGAGGTGATCGATCTGCCGCGGCAGGTCCACCACCACCCAGTCATAACTGGCGCGGGCCAGTTGCAACAGGGCGTCGAGCTGTTCGGGCTGGGCATCCTGGGGCAGGCACAACTCACCGGCCCGACCACCCAGCACATGCAGGGTCGGGCTGAAGTGGCTGCAAAAGCCCCGCAGCGCGACGCTGTCCATGTCGTCGACCTGTTGCAGTACTTCCAGATGACTGTGGGACTGCGCGACGTCCAGGTAATGGGTCACGCTGCCAAATTGCAGGTCCATGTCCAGCAGCAAGGTATTGCCTGCCCGGGCGCTGAGTTGCTGGGCCAGGTTGCACGCCACCAGGGTTCCGCCGGAGCCACCCTTGGCGCTGATCACCGCGATCAGCTTCCCTTCGTTGCCGCTGCCGAGGCGGACTTCCGTCACCAGGCGATTCAGGGCCGCCACCAATTCTGTATCGGCGATGGGCTCGGGCAGCACGTCCCGGGCGCCGGCCTGCATCGCCAGGCGCATGCCCTCCTGCTCACCCAAGGGACCACACACCAGCATTGGCGGACGTTCATGGGCCGGACGTTGCAGCAAGGCTGACAATTCTTCGCGCCACAGGTGGCTGACGCGTAGCAGCAACAGGTCGGGCATACGGTCCAGACCGTAGAGCGGGTCGACATGCCCGTTGCTGACCAGCCGCGTGCTGACCTCAAGGCCAGGCATGCGCTGGCAGACGCATTGCAGGTCGCGCAGGGACGTGGCATCGCGGCTGCTGATCAGTATCCGCAGCCCGGCTCTGCCAGTCGCGGTCGAAAGCGGAGTTTCCCTAGTGTTCAGCATGGTGTGATCTCCCCGGAATCGGAATGACGCCCAAGGCTTTCGCGTGGCAAGGTTGCCCTGAACGTGGGCAAGGTAATGGGCACGCCTAAGCCGGGAATGAACAGGTTGAAAACGAAGTTCTGCACGCTCAGCTGGACATAGCGGATGGCTCGAAAGCCGGTGGTGCCTGTGGTGTTGGCCGGGTTCGCCACCACGGCGCCATTGACGTCCAGGTAGGTCAGGGCCAGGTTAGACGTCGCCAGGTTGCTGATCAGTTGACTGGTGCCGGCGTCCGTCGCGGCGTTGAAGATGGCCCGGCGCAACACCACCGGGTCGCTGACATTGCACACCGCCGCCAGGCGCGCACCGCGCCGCGCGGCTTCATCCAGCGCGTTGACCGTGAAGTACAGCCGGCCCATTTCCACCACGCCGAACAGCAGGATGAACACCAGCAAGCCCACGAACGAGAACTCCACGATGTAGGTGCCGCGCATGTGTTTGTTATTCATCACAGCGCCCTCATGACGGTGGTTGCGACCAACTGGATGCCCAAGGGAATGGCATTGCCGAAAAATCCTGGAATCGAACCCGTGCAGTTGCCCGCACCAATCACCGGGCAGAAGGTGTAGGTAATCGTGACGCGCACATGATCGATGCCCTCGGCGGCGACCTGCACGTTAGCCGTGGTCAACCCTGACACCACGGCGGTGCCGGTAGCACTGGGCACGCCATACACGGCAACGTTTTTTGTCTGGGTCAGCAGCGTGTTGTTCAGCGTGATGCTGCCTAGGGTGGTGTTCCACGCCTGACTGGCGACGAAGCGGTCGGCATCGCGACTGGCCTGCAACAGCACGTTGTACTGGTAAAGCATGCGACCGAACTCGCCGAAGGCCAGCAGCAACAACAGCAGCAATGGCAACACCAGGGTGAATTCCACCAGCGCCACGCCTTGCTGGGCTTGCGCTGGTTTGAAATGAGAAAGTCCCATGACGCCTCCTACGAGTCAGTGCTCGGAGTGCCGCTGCCGTTGAGATAGGTTTTGTAGAGCTGGATGATCTGTGGGCCGGAGTCGGTGGACGGCGTCGGGCCAGGTACGTTGTCGCCCTCGCATTCCTGGACGAACTGGCCAAAGATGATCGACTCCGAACCACCGCCGTTCACCGGCTGCAGGACGAAATAGCAGCCGAACCCCAAGACCGGAATCGACGTCGAGCCGCTCAGCTTCCCGGCGCAATCGCCAATCACAATCTTCAGCATCCGGCGCTCGAAAACCCCGTTGCTTTCACAGCCGCTGGCGCCCCCCGCCACGCAGGCGGCGACCTGGGCCCGCCAGTCGTTATAGTCTTGTACCGCCTCGCCACCCGCCGAGAGATCGCCGTTGCTGGAGGTGATGAGCTGGCCTTTGTATTGCGCCTGGGAGAGCGAATCGTTGTAGGTGATCGCCGGGGTGCCTGAGGACGTGACCAGGTCCGGTGGATAGTCTGAAGAACTGACCGGGCCGTTGTAGATACCGAAGCGCGTATTCAAGCCTTGGGAAGTTGGACCCGCTTTATTACCTGGCGCGGTCTGGACGTTGTCGCCGACGCTGCGGCAGACCGAGCCACCTCCGGCCAGGTCCTCCCGGACCGTTTTGCCGCCTGAGCCGAAATCGAGCAATTGGAAGTTGCCCGGGCCGATGGGCGAGGTGTTCCCCGCCGCCGTCTTCAAGACTTCCAGGTCGCCAAATTGATACCCCCAGAAGTTGCCGGCGGCCGGGTTGTATTGAGTGGGATCGCCACAGACCATCAACGGCGCCAGGTCACAAGGAGAGGTGGGGCTGGGGCCGGCAGTGGCAATCGCCGCCACGCGCTTGTTGCCCAAGCCGACGCTGCCCATCGTTTGCACGAAGCTCCAGAAAAAACCGTTCAGTTGATAACTGGCCACCGACACCCGTACGTATTTGGCATCGGCAGGCCCGGGGTAGGAGAACGGACCGTAGACGCTGCTGGACAGCTCCACCACGGCCAACGCACCCGGGTTGCCGGCGACCGCAGTGGCCAGCTCGGTGTTGCCCAAGGCATTGGCATTTCTGTTGAGCGTGTCCAGGGCCGCCGCACGGGTGGTGCTGGCCATGTTGATGCCGCCACTCACCTGGCTCAGGGTCTTGGCACCGCCCAAGGCGGCGGCATCCACCGCATTTTGCAGGCGCGTCTTGTTCAGCAGCATGTGCCCGCCATCGAGGGCCAACGCCGCCATCATGGAGATCGCCACCAGGGCAATCACCATCAGTACACTCACCGCCCCTCCCTGGCGCCGGATATTGGCATTCATCATCGAGCCCTCATTTACAACGTTGAGGATCGGTATCGCCGCGGCCCGCAAGGGCCTGGCATGGAGGGTGTTACTCAGCGGACATTGATCACACTGCTTTCAACTCCGCGGATCAGCGTGATCGCCCCGCCTTGCGGCTTGGCACTGCGCTGCACCACAGGTTTTGGCACCGGGGCGGCCGCCATGGCGATGACTGGCGCCGGGGCTGGCGGTGCAACGGCCACGGCCTTTTTCTCCAGGTTCAACGGGTTGCGCAAGGCCAATTGCAGTTTGCCCTCGGTCTGCGCAGTGACCAGCGCTTCCGCTTCGGTGGCCGACATTTCCAGCGTCACCGCCCGCACCACCACCGGCTGGGTCTTGTCGGTGCCCGCCGTCTGGTCCACCGCCAGCACCCGCAGGTTTTCCAGGATGGTCCGGGAGGTCGCGCTGTTGCTGCCGGCGCTGGTGGTCTTGGTGGCCAAGACATCGACCCGGTTGCCCGGCAAGAGGAAGCCGCCCACGCCGACCACATCATCCACGCGTACCGATATGGCGCGTTTGTCCGGCGCAATCAGCGAAGCCAGGGTGCTGCCACCCAAGTGCTCGCTCAGCCGCGCACCCCGCACGATGTCGCCACGCAGGATGTCGAAGGTGGCGATCTTGCCCACGGCCTGTTCGCTGGCATCGAAGGCGTCGTCCGGGATCGTATCCATGGGCATGCGCACGGTCGTGACTTGCTGGGCCTCGACCATTTGCCCGAAGGGGATTTCCACCGTGGCGACCACCACGCTTCGCAAGTGGTCATCGGGGGTCGCGTTGAGTCGCGCGCTCAACCAGGAGTCGGCCATCCATGCGGCACCAAGGCCCATTACCAGGGAAACGCCTATCAGGGGAAGCGTACGAGAGCTCATGTCGGTATCTCCAGATCAAAGGAAGTCGAGCTGAACGAAGTAGTTGTGCCAGGCCCATTCCAGCTCTTGCGGCGACAGGGGCCCGGAACCGCCCAGGTAACGCTGGCGGTCAAGCGCCATGTTCAACAGGTCACGGGGATGGCAAGGCACCAGCGGCATGCCTTCGCCTGCATACAGCCGCTGCAACACATAACGCACCAGCAGCGGGTCATACGGGATGCCCAGGCGTTCGCACTCCTGCCGCCAGATTTGTTCGTATTCCTCAGGCTTGAGGTAGCCGAACTGCACTTTGTAGCCAATGCGCCGCAGGAAGGCCTCGTCGGCCAATTCGAGGGGATTGAGGTTGGTGGAAAACACCAGCACCAGGTCGAACGGCAGCTCGCAATGCCGGCCGCCGCCCAGGTTGATGAAGTCGCGCTTCTCCTCCATGGGCACGATCCAGCGATTGAGCAACTCGGCTGGAGCCATGCGCTGGCGCCCCATGTCATCAATGATGAACAGGCCGTTGCTGGCCTTGAGCTGCAACGCCGCCTGGTATTGCCGGGTGAAGGGGTCGTAGCGCACGTCCAGCTGTTCCATGCTCAGCTCACCGCCGGTGATGACGATCGGGCGTTTGCAGCACAGCAGCCGGCGGTCGATGCCTTCGTTGAGCATGAGGTTGTTCGATTGGCCGTTGTCATCCAGGCGCTGGTGCACCTGCGGGTCGTAGATCTCGATCACCGACTCGTTGATGACGATGGCATGGGGCACCCAGATCGCCTCGGCGAACAGCCGGATCAATCGGCTGCTGACGTAGGTTTTGCCCGTGCCCGCCGGGCCGTAGATCATGATTGCCCGCCCGGAATTCAGGGCGACGCCCAACTGGTCGAGCATGCCTTGGCTCAGTACCAGGCCGGCCAGGGCCTGGTGCATGTCCTTGGCGGTGATGCGACCATGGTGAATGGTCTGGATCTTGATCAGCGAGCGATAGGTGCTCACCGGGAATGGCGCTGCGCCGATGTAGCCGCTACGGGACAGGGCGTCACGCGCCGAACTGCGGCCGCGCTCGGTCAGGCCATAACGCAGCGTCTGTCCGCCCGATTGCCCCAACTGGCCCAGTACTTCGACGCGACCGTCCTTGCGCAGGAACGCCAGGACTTCTTCCAGCACCGCGCCGGTCAGGGCCAGGCGCTCTACCAGCCGCGTCATGTCCAGCACACCGGCGTCGTGCAGGTGCTTGCACACCAGCTCACCGAGAAAACTGTCGCTCAGGCCGGTGTCGCGAATGGTGCAGGGCTGTGGCGCCAGGCGTTGTACCGCTTCCCGTTCGCTGGGGTAGGCATCGCTATCGTTGATGACGTGCATGACTAGACTCCCCAGCCGCCGGCAACCAGTTGCCAGTAGACGCTGTTCAAAGTACCGATCAGGATCGCAATCGAATAAGGAAAGGGTTTGCCGGCCACTTCATCGGAAGTCGGCGCCAGATAGGACTGGGCTCGCACAATCAGCCAGTAGCGCCCCAGGGTCTGGAGCAGTTGGCCACGGGCCAGGACGATCAGGAAACCGCACACACCGCCGGCGATCAGGCTGAACAGCGCCGCCCACAGTGCGTAATGAAAAGGCAGGAAGCTGCCGACCATGGTCATCAGCTTGACATCACCGGCAGCCATGCCACCGACCGCATACATGGGCAGGAACAACCCGAAACAGATCAGCATGCCCAACAGGCTGTCGCCCAGGCCGCCGAGCCCACCGGTATAAACCTGGCCGGCCAACCCCAGGGCAAGGCCCAACAGGACCAGCGTGTTGGGGATGCGGTGGCGACGCAGATCGCTCACCACCGCCACACCCAGCAGTCCTACCAGCAGTACCGTCGACACCAGCAATTCCATGGACATGATGCGTCTCCCTAGTGTGGTTATTGTTAGCAGGCGACGTTGCCATTGGCGGCTTGGCACAGCGCCCGGATCTTGGTATCCACGACACCGCCCAGAAGGACGAATGCGGCGGCTACCAGCACCGTGATCAAGCCACCCGCCACCGCGTATTCCACAATGGTCAGGCCGTCTTCATCTTTGGCGAACTTGCTGATCGAAGTTCTTATTGTCTGGAAAGTCATTTCATGAACCTCACGCTGATAAGAAGTACTGCTAAAAACCTGGTGGGAGGGGACAGCGCAAAGTCCATTTGATTTATTCGTTGTACTCACTGCTAAAGAGTCGCAAGCGTTATTCCTTGAGAGTGACCGTGTCCCCTTCACTGCAAGTTACCGCTGTCAGCAGGCAACGTTGCCGTTGACCGCCTGGCACAGTGCACGGATCTTGGTATTCACGGCACCGCCCAGAAGAACGAAGGCTGCCGCCACCAATACGGTGATCAACCCACCGGCCACGGCGTATTCCACAATGGTCAGGCCGTCTTCATCTTTGGCGAACTTCAGTACCGAAGCTTTGATTGTTTGAAGAGTCATTTCGCACACCTCATCGGGATTGTTTTCTCAAGGGGCAGTGCATTGCGAACTGCCTGATGCAACCCTAGTCAGCAGGTGGTCATAGCCGTTAGGAGGATTTTGCACATCGCTAGGATTTTTTTGCGGGGATGGAAAAGGCGCCAGGGGGCGGGAAATCCATCCGTGCCGCAGCGCAAACGGGCGCTCGCCGGCGTTCCGTGACGGGGGTGGCGCTAAAAGATCGAATTTTTATAAGAAATTATTCGGCGAAGTGATGGCACAGTGACAATACTGCTAGCTAAAGGGCAGTAAGCACCTGTGAGTAGTCGTCCTATGACGTTCAATCCGACTGGAAAGCCAAAGCTGTTATGGTTCGATCTGACCCATGATCGGTCCACCAAGGAACTCGCCTCCCAGTTTCAGGACACGTGCGACTGCACGCTGGCAAAAAACGCCATGCTGCCCAGCGGGGAACAGGTCGACATGATCTGCATCCACTTCGATCGCCCGGACACACCAGGCTTGCGGCGCCTGCTGGAGATCAAGCGAACCGTTCCGACCATCCCCATCACCATGTTCACCGTGCAGCACTCCGAAGAACTGGCGGTGTGGGCCATGCGCTCCAGCGTCTGGGAATACATGGTGCTGCCCCTGACTACCGCCGAGAGAAAGCGCTACCTGACAGCCGTGGTGCAACTGTGCGAGCTGCGCCGCAATACCCATGGCCGGGGAAAGACCTCGCAGATCGACCACTCCCCGACCCTGCCGGACAGCATTCGCCTGACCTCCGGGCACCAGAAGCACCAGGCCCTCAGCCACATCATGCTGTACATCGACCAGCATTTTCGCGAAAGCATCGATCAGCGCGATCTGGCCAAGCGCTGCGGCATGACCACATTTCGCTTCAGCCGGGTGTTCAAGGAAGCCAATGGGCTCGGCTTCACCGACTACGTGCTGAACAAACGCATGAGCTTTGCCAAGGAACTGCTCGACAACAGCCAGATGCCCATCACCAGCATCGGTTATGAGGCTGGCTTCAAGGACCCGTCCTACTTCGCCCGCGCCTTCAAGCAATACGCCAGTTGCACCCCCAGTGAATACCGTCTCGCGTACCAGATGCGCAGCGCAAGTCCTGCACCGGCGCCTGCGGATGAGGCGGCTCTGGAAGCGATTGAAAACCTGGTGCACAGCCTTGAGGGGTGAGCGTGTTCAGCAAAGCACGTAGTCAGTGCGCAGCCCCCAGGCTCATGGGGCGAGTTTTCTTCTCTCGATAGGAATGGACAGGACAATGCTGGTACGCGTCTCTCCGTACGCGTTGATTTTCGCAATAATGTCTTCGATCTCAGCCATGGATCTGGCGTAGATCCGGATCAGGTAGGAGTCGTTTCCCGTGATGTGCAGGCACTCAACGACTTCGGGTATGTCGGTGAGCGTCGCGATCAGTTTGGATTTCGCCGGCTTGAGGGTGGTGATGCCGACGACAGCCGATATGCCGTACCCCAGTTTGGTGGGATCTAACTGAGCGCAATAGCCCTTGATGACCCCTGAGTCTTCAAGTTTGCGCAACCTGTCATTGGTGGCAGGAATAGAAAGACCCGCGTGCTTGGAAAGCTCTGTGATGGAAATGCGACCACAGTCCTGTACCTTACCCAGGATTTTGACGTCTATACGATCCATGTGCGTTTTCCCCGGTTAAAAGTATAAATTTTAATGAAAAGACCGCGTTTTTCATTAAAAAAAGCATGCACCAAAATAAAGCAGGACGCTAGTCTATTTCCAGCCTGAAAGCCTGAGGGCAATCAATAGCCCTGCTCTTTAGCGTGACGCACTCATAATAAAATATTCTCTCCAGGGATGGTATTCGCATGGAAGATGAAAAGATAAAGTGTGAAAAAAAGTCATACTCTTTCGCCCAGCACATTGGCACGCAAGTACTAAATCTTCGCCGTTTCAAGAAGGACCAGATCCTGATGTACTTGACGGGTGTCGGTTTCTTTTCGCTGGGTGCCAAGTGCTTCATCATCAGTCAACTGGGCACCGATCCATTAGACGTCTTGATCATTTCTATCGATAAAATACTTATGCTTGGCATGGGCATTTGTTCGGCTATCGTGTCCCTCTTCTTCCTGACATGGTGGATGCTCTGGAACAAAAAATACCCGCCGATAAGTCCCTTTATTACAACAACACTGACCGGTCTATTGATTGATCTCTGGTCATGGTTGGGGCTCGGAGAGTATTTGATCGCGAGAATGAATGAGTACACGTTATTGGCGACGGGGCTGATGTTATGTGCCTACTCCTCCGCGTTGATCATCATGAGCGGCATTGGAATCAGAATCATGGACCTCGTGGTCCTGACCATGGTCTCCAAGTGGGGCTGGTCATTCACCAAAGCCAAAATGATCATTGAAATCGGCATCTTTTCGAGCGGATGGCTTTTAGGCGGCCCGTTCGGCGTGGGAACGATTGCATTCCTGCTAGTGATCGGCCCGCTTATTCAACCCTTCATGAACATGAATGCCAAGCGCTTTTCTCTCAAGAACTATGGATTGATTCGCGCTTCATCCGCCTACTAATACCCATAAAAATAGCTGCCATCCATGGCAGCCGGATTGTTTCGCCTCGACTTTTTCAACCGTTGATATTGATAGCAACTTCCGTGATGAGGAGTGAGAAAGATGGACACTACAAAAAACAAAAACTGGACCTTGGAAAGCAGCCCGGCAAAACTGGAAGAAATACTTCCGGGGGGCGTCGTCAAGTGTCATCTCTCCCCGCGAAATTGTGTCATACAGGAGGGCAAGGTAGGTTTTTGCAAAGTGCGCGGAAACCGCGGCGGCAGACTCGTTACATTGAACTACGGCAAAGGCGTTCACAGCACGGAAGAAACGATAGAAACCGAAGCCGTTTTCCACTTTGCCCCTGGAGAGCGGATCCTGTCCCTGGGCAATATCGGCTGCATGCTCAACTGCGGTTATTGCCACAACTGGAAGACCTCGCAAGCCAAGTACGTCACCGACAAAGACGTTTACTACTACACCCCTGAACAAGTTGTGGAAACCGCACTCAAGCACGGAATACGCGTCATTTCCTGGACGTATAACGATCCGGTTGTCTGGCATGAATTCATTCTCGACACGGCAAAGCTGGCCAAGGAAGCGGGCCTGATCAACCTGTATAAATCGGCGTTCTTTATCAGTGAAGAAGCCATTGATGAATTATTGCCGGTCATCGATATTTTCTCGATTTCGCTGAAATCCATTTCCCCGGAATACTACCGCAAGGTCACGACAGGCTGGGTAGAGCCCGTCCTCGCCGGCATCAAGAAAGTCTATGACGCGGGCAAGTATGTTGAGGTCAGCACCTTGATGGTGACCGACATCAGCGACGACGAGGAAACGGCCCGGAAAATCAGCCAGTGGGTATTGGATGAGCTGGGCCCGAATGTGCCGCTGCACTTCGTCAGGTTCCACCCCGATTACAAAATGAGCAACAGCATCCGTACCCCTGTGGACCGCCTGCTGAAGGCTCGGGACGTTGCTCGGAGCATGGGCGTTGAGCATGTCTACCTGGGCAACGTGAATGACGTCGAGGGAACCAATACCAGCTGCAACAACTGTAACGCCCTGCTCGTCACCCGTTATGGCTTGAACGCTGAAATCATCGGACTGGACAGCAAAGGGTGCTGCTCTCAATGCGGGCACGACGCGCATTTCAAATTACTCGGCGAGCATCAGGCGAACATCGCTGTCGAGCTGCGCGAGGATGCGCTGACCGCTTACGAGAAACGCAAGTTCGAGTGGCACGGGGACATCGTGTCGCTGCACGCCCAAGTGCTCAATACCGAAGACTTCGAACAGACCGTCTACCTGCGACGCAATTATACGGACGGGCACAACAGCGATTGGAAATCACTGACGCTGCGGCCACATGAAAGCTATCGATTCATTATTGCCAAGGCACGCATCGATGAAACCGGTCCTGAGGTCTGGCTTCCCAACGGCGTGAACTCGAACCTTCATGAAGTATTCGACAGGGCTCACTTCCCGACAGAGTCGATTGAAGAGATTGGTATTTCGCAAAATGACATCACCCCGACCATTGGTTATGAGGGCAAGCAGAACATGTATGAACAGGTCATCAAACTGGTCAGCCAAGCATGAAAGTGTCTACGGAAATACTTCATATCAAGGTCGATGACCGGGACGCTCGCCCTTCGGTAACGCCCATTTATCAGTGCAGTGCTTTCAGTGCTGACTCTGCCTTCTTCTACTCAAGGAAGGCCAATCCCAATGTGACTGAACTGGAGCAGGTCGTCGCTTCCCTGGAGGGCTGCGAATATGCCCTGGCCTACAGCACCGGGATGAGCGCCATCTACATGGTGTTGGAACTGTTGAAACCGGGTGCTTCGCTGGTCATCAACAAATACATCTATGGCTGCTCTTATAAACTGTTCCAGCGGTATGCGGCACGCATTGGCGCAGACCTGACGATTCTGGATCTCACCACGGCAGACGGGTTGAAGGCATTGCCGGCGAACGTCGACATGGTCATTTTCGAAACACCGACCAATCCGTTCCTCAAAGACATTGATATTCATGCGGTCAGCCGGGCCGTCAAGCAAATCAACCCGCAGGCGCTGGTGGTCGTTGACAATACCTGGGCCACGCCGATATTCCAGAAGCCGTTGAATTTTGGCGCCGACATTTCCCTATACAGCGCAACCAAATACTTCTCTGGGCATAGCGATGTCATGGGCGGCCTGGTGCTGGTCAACAACGAGAAGATCTATAACCGCCTGCTTGAAGGCCGCTTTTATTCAGGCACGATATTAACCCCCAATAGCGCATGGCTGCTTCGCAGAAGCATGCAGACATTCAACCTGCGCATGGAGAAACACAGCCAGACGACATCCAGCATGCTCAACTATCTGCGCGAGCTGCCTTTTATTGAGCATGTCTATTACCCACGCGTGGATGGCAAACAACTGACCGGTTATGGCGGCATTGTGTTTGTTGATATTCGACCCGATCTGGTGCCCTTCTACAAAACGTTCACCAGCACGCTCAAATGGTTTGGCACGGGCACTGGAATGGCCTGCGTGACATCAATGGTTGCCCAGCCCTTCAGTGGCAGCCATGCCTCGATGACGGATCGGGAAAAAGCGGACATGGGCATCGAGAAAGGCCTGGTTCGATTGTGCTTTGGCCTGGAGGACCTGGAAGACCTCAAGGAGGACCTGCTGCAGGCATTCGAAGCCATGGAGAGCCAAGTCGATCAAGAACGCTCACTCGATCCTGCGTAGCGGGTGTTGATCATGAGCAACGGGCCTTCAATGGCTCGTTGCTTTTTTTATGGAGAAGCGAAGTGTCCAGCGCATTCAAAAACACGATATTCGACGACCCCATCCTGAACGTCATCCACCTACTAAACTCGATTGCCCAAGAAAACCCGGAGGCCATTTCACTGGCCTCCGGTCGACCCGATGATGAGCAGTGCGACCCTTTGCTCATCGACAGGGGCCTGGCCCGGTACAAGGATCACGTTGCCGGCACCGAACAGTCACTGGCGACGCTGCTTTGCCAATATGGAAAAACCTCTGGGATCATCAATGAAATAATCGCCAGCCATTTGCAGGTGGATGAAGCGATCAACGTATCCAACCCTGAAATCATTGTGGTGTGCATGGGTTTTCAAGAAGCCTGCACCTTGACGCTCCTGTCCATTTTTGACGGCGGTGGGGTTTTATTGGTACCTGACCCGGTGTTTTCCGGGATCACGGGTATCGCAAAATTGCTGGGGATAAAAATAGTCCCCGTCCCCATGACGGTCTTTCTTGATCCAATCGCCCTGCGCAGGCTCATCGAAGCACTGGAATCCAGAGGTGAAAGAATCAAGGCGCTTTATGCAATTGCGGACTTTAGCAATCCTACCGCCGACAGCCTTTCCCATGACGGCAGGAGAGCCATGCTCTCCCTGGCCGATGAAAAGAACTTTTTCATCCTCGAAGACACTGCCTACCGTTACTTCAGGTACGAAGGCGATGCCATTGCGTCCATGAAGTCCATCGACAGCCGTCGGGTGTTCTTGCTGGGCTCCTTTGCCAAATCGATTTTCCCAGGCTTGCGCATGGGCTATGTGGTCGCCCCAGAGGGCGCTGGGGTCATGTCCTTCAGCGGCCGATTGTGCAAGGCCAAAAGCCTGATCACGGTGAATACCCCAGCCCTGTGCCAAGCGGTTGTCGCAGGCTTGCTGATCAAGCACGACTACTCGTTGAAAGGGCTGAACCAACCCAGGGTGCTGTCTTACACAAAGAAAAGAAATCACATGCTTGAATGCCTTGAGCGCGAATTCCCATTCAAGGTCGGCGCCCAAAGAGCAGTCAGCTGGAATCACCCGGCAGGCGGCTTCTTCATCAATGTGCAGCTGCCTTTCGTCTTTGGATATTCTGAAATGCGCGAATGCGCCAGGCTGTTCAAGGTGATTGTATTTCCCACCAGCTTGTTTTCGCTGATGAATGAGGCCACCACCCAGGTCAGGCTGTCGTTCAGCAATGCAACCACCTCGCAAATCACCCAGGCGATAGGCCGTTTCAGGGCGTACGTCGAGTTCAGGCTGCAATAAAACGTCTGCATGCATTGCAGGGGGATACCACGGCTTATGCCTCGCTCAGCGAGGCGTAAGCTCCGGGTCAAGTTGCCGTGGCCAGCATGACGCCAGTGGCGACCTGGTAGGCCCCCAGGATGGTGATGGTTGCCCCTGAAAAGTAGTTGATCAGCCTTAGCTTTGATTCGGCAATCCGCGCCTTGAAAATGGAGGAGAACCCACTCAACCCCAGCCACCAGGCAGCCGAGCCCAGGAAGATACCGGTCACCATCGGCAGCAAGGCGTGCTGGCCGCCTTGGTCACTGGCCATACCATCACTCAACGCGGCAAATATCGCGATAAACGACAAGATGGTCATGGGGTTGGACAGGGTCAGGAACAGCGTCGTGGAGTAGGCTTTGAACATATTGGCCCGCTCGCCCGCCATGGCCGTCGAGCCGCCCTTCGATCGTATTGTCTGATAGCCAATGTAGGCGAGGAACAACCCACCAAAAATACACAACCAGGGTTTAAAGCTGATGAGCGTCGCAATGATGGCCGTGACACCCAGGGCACCGATGAATCCATAGATCGAATCGGCTGTGGCCGCGCCCAATCCCGTCGCGAAACCGGCTCTCCACCCAAGCATCAGACTTCGCTGTATGCACAACAGTCCAATGGGTCCTACAGGGGCTGCAATGCACAGTCCAATGACCATCGATTTAACGAAAATCAGCATAAATGCATCTCCAGAAGGGGTACTGGAAGGTTAGGAGAAGTGCATTTCTTTAGGAATGAACTATTAATCTTCCTAAGCGTTTTCCCTTAAGTTTTGCAGGAAGTATTCTCCACTCCCCTTCAATATTAAGGAAAATCGTCGCCAGCCCCCTCATACAAGGCAAATCGCTGGTTAAAGGCCCTTGAGCGCCGGATACATAACCTTGGGCATTGAGATGGCTTTTTTACGCGCATAAAAAAACGCCGCTCAAATGAGCGGCGTTTTTTTGAATTTGGAGCGGGAAACGAGACTCGAACTCGCGACCCCGACCTTGGCAAGGTCGTGCTCTACCAACTGAGCTATTCCCGCAAATGGCGTCCCCTAGGGGACTCGAACCCCTGTTACCGCCGTGAAAGGGCGGTGTCCTAGGCCACTAGACGAAGGGGACACACTGCCCGGAACACATGGTGTGTGTTCCAGTGCCCAGATCCGCCTCCGAAGAGTGGGTTCTGGTTTCACTCAGCCCTGCCCGAAAGCAACGCTGTTTAAAATTGGAGCGGGAAACGAGACTCGAACTCGCGACCCCGACCTTGGCAAGGTCGTGCTCTACCAACTGAGCTATTCCCGCAAATGGCGTCCCCTAGGGGACTCGAACCCCTGTTACCGCCGTGAAAGGGCGGTGTCCTAGGCCACTAGACGAAGGGGACACACGTACAACATTCACTGCTTATAGCGTTTGGCTGAGTGCTTTACGCTGTAAGTGGCGCGCATTCTATGGATGGATTGAAGGGTCGTCAACCCCCAGATATAAATTTATTTAAATCAATGACTTCGCCCGGTTTGGGAGCGATCCGGACATTTTGCCCGCTCGGTCTCTGACGCCTATATTCTGTCACCCGCCGAGACGCTATAGTCGCGCCCGGCAAATGATGGCAATGTGCACTCACCCGGTTATGCTCCTATAAACAGCACGACGCCCGTCTAATCGCGTCGCTCGGGCCTATGCGCTTAAAAGCCAAGCCACTACACTCATGACATGCGTACCACAATAAAGAGGTCTTACCGGTGACACCACTCATGATCACCCTGCTCGTCGTAGCCGGGATCGCCCTGTTGATCGCCATTGGCTACATGAACCACGTGGTGGAAAACAACAAGCTGGAAAAGGCCCGCACCAAGGTAGAACTCAACGACCGCATGCGTCGCTGTGGCGAGCTCACCGAAACCTTCCCCGGGCAGTTGATGACCCCTGCCCTGAAGTTGTTGATGACGCGCCTTGAGATGAACGTCTGTCAGCGCCTGCTGAACCTGGAGAAAACCAATCCTGCGGTCAAGGCACGCCTGGACGAATTGAGCGCACTGGCCGCCCAAGGTGAATCGATCCCGGTGAACAATCCACCGGCACCGATCCTGACCGAAGCCAAGGCCAAGGACGTACGTTTTCTGCTCGAGGCCTTGCACGGCCAGATCACCCGCGCTGCCCAGGACGGTTTCCTGCCGTCTAACGAAGCCAAGCGCTGGATTCGCGAAGTGCGGCACATCCTGGTACTGCTGCACATCGAGTTCTTCAACAACCTCGGCCAGCAAGCCCTGCAGCAAGAACAACCCGGGCAGGCCCGCCTGGCCTTCGAGCGCGGCGTGCAGTACCTGCGCAAGCAACAGGAACCCCAGGTCTACGCCGAACAACTGGCCTACCTGGAGAAACTCCTGGCCCGCGCCAATGCCCAGGTCCTGGCCAGCACCCAGCCGGTCGAAGGCGAGGTCAACCAGTTGACCGAAGGGCTGAAGGACGCCGAAGTCAACGACGAGTGGAAGAAGAAGAAGGTTTACGACTGAGGATTCTTTGTCGGATACACCGCCTCGCTGGGCTGTACCCTGTAGGAGCTGCCGAAGGCTGCGATCTTTTGATTTTCGACTCAAGCGCCAGCGCAAAGATCGCAGCCTCCTCGTTGCACTCGTCAGCGCCTACAGCCCAGCGGGGCGGTGCGACGTTTCGCTAAATCCCCTCGCCACAAGGGTTTGCGTCGTCTTCGTCACAACTTGAAATGCCCCACCATCCCTTTCAGCTCAACCCCCAACTGCGCCAGCTCAATGCTGGAAGCGGCATTGCCGCGCATCGCCAGGGACGATTGATCGGCGCTGGCGCGAATGCTGGTGACGCTGCGATTGATCTCCTCGGCCACTGAACTCTGCTGCTCGGCCGCCGCCGCGATCTGTTGGTTCATCTGCTGGATCAGCGATACCGCCGCCGCAATACTGCCCAAGGCGCTTTCGGTCTGCAGTGCATCGCTGACCGCCATCTTCACCAACTCGCCGCTGCTCTGGATTTGCTGCACGGAAGCCTGGGCCGCTGAACGCAAGGCGCTCACCAGTCGCTCGATCTCCTCGGTGGACTGTTGCGTGCGCCTGGCCAACGCCCGCACCTCATCGGCCACGACCGCAAAGCCCCTGCCCTGCTCACCGGCCCGGGCTGCCTCGATAGCGGCATTGAGCGCCAACAGGTTGGTTTGCTCGGCCACGCTCTTGATCACACTCAGCACCGTGCCGATGTTCTGGATCTCGGCGCTGAGGCTTTCGATGCTGGAACTGGCCGACGTGGCCGAATCGGCCAGTTGCTCGATGCGCACCATGCTCTGACGCACCACCTGTTGGCCGCTTTCGACCTTGTCGTCGGCAGTCTGGGCCGCTTGTGCGGCTTCTTCGGCGTTGCGTGCCACATCATGCACGGTGGCCGTCATCTGGTTCATCGCCGTGGCGACCTGCTCGGTTTCTTCTTTCTGGCTGCTGACTTCCAGGTTGGTCTGTTCAGTCACGGCCGACAGCGATTGGGCCGAATTGGCCAATTGCTCGATACCGGCCTGCAAGCCGCTGACGATACTGCTCAGCCCCGCGCCCATCTGTTGCATCGCCTGCATCAACTGACCAATTTCGTCCCGGCGCGTCACCTCGACCGTAGCGCTCAAGTCGCCCGCCGCAATCTGCTGGGCCACGCGAATGACACTGCGCAGCGGCGTCACGATCAGCCGGGTTATGACCCATGCCGCGATCAATCCCACCAACAACGCCAAGGCCGACGAACCGATGATCAGCAGCGAATTCTTCTTCAGTTCGGTCTGCATGGCATGGTCTTCGGCACTGAAGGCCTGGTCAACCCGCGCCACCACTTGATCGGCCCGCTCGTGCAGTTGCTGGTAGACGACTTTTTCCTTCGCCAGCAGGCCGGTGTATTCGGCCAATTGTTCATTGAACCCGGCAATATGCCCGGCCACCTCATTCAGCACGGTCTGGTAACCCGGGTCCTTGACGGTGGTCTTGAGCACGTCGGCCTGTTTCATCGCCTGCTCGGCCTGTTCGATGTTGCCTTCTCCGGCACCTTCAACATTGCCTTTGCGGCTCTGGTCCAGGCGGACCCGCGCTTCGTTCATCGCCTGCAACATCAACCGCGAGACTTCGCTGACCTGGTTGGCCTGCTCGATGAACTCGGCCCCCTCCTTGCCTTCGGTGTCTTTCAAGGTATAGGCGCCGTCATCCGCCAGCCCGGCCTGCAACACGTCCAGGTTATTGGCGACACTGGACACCGACCAACTGGCCATTTCCAGCGCCAGGTCCTTGCTCTGGCTCAACCCGACAAATTCGTCGAACGCCTTGCGATACGCGGCCAGCGCCTGCTCCACGTCGTTCATCACCGGCACGTTGGCAGCCGACTGCACCTTGAGTTCGTTCGCCTGGGCCACCAGCCCATCGACGCCCTGGCGCAAAGCATCGGCCGTTTTGGGATCGGAGCGCGAAGCGTACTCCTGCTCCAGCAGCCGGACCTTGAGCAATCCGCTGTTGAGGGCCGACATCTGTTTCAGGCCATCGAAGCGATAGCTGATGGTCTGCAGGGACCAGACACCGATGGCAGCGACCACGGCGGTCAGCAGCAGCACCAGGACAAATCCGATACCCAGTTTCTTTGCCATACCCAGGTTGGCAAAACGTCCTTGCACGGCCGAAATCATTGCGCTCAGTCCTCTGCCAGTGTGTGTTGATTGCAGATTCGCAACGAGACGCCCTGCAACACAAGATGCTGGCGTCGGAATAATGGCAAAAAGCTACAGTCGCGTCGTTTTCAGGACACTCGAGGTCGATCCAGAGCCGCGGCCCGGAAGAACGCCAGCGCCCTGGGGTCACGGGCATAGGCCACATTGATCCGTAGCCAGTCGCTGTCGGCGCCCGAAGGGCTGAACGCGGTACGCGAAGACAACAGCACGCCGAACCGCCTGGCCAGACGCTGTACTCCAGCGTAGTCACACAATGGCGGTCTTGCCCAGATGAACAGCCCCCCTGCCGGTTTGCCAAAGACCTCCCAATCGGCATCCTCCAGTACCTGCAACAACGCCGCCATATCGGCGCCCAGACGCTGCCGCTGGCGCTGTACCAGCTTGCGATAGGCGCCATTGGCCAGGAGGCAGGCAAGGACCGACTCACAGAACCGCGAGCCACCCATGCTGGTAATGCCCTTGACCTCACTCAGGCGCGCGATGATGGACGGCCCGGCCACCACGAAACCGACGCGCAACGAACTGCTCAGGGTTTTCGAGAAGCTGCCCACGTAGACCACCTCGGGATCCAGTGCCGCCAGCCGGGTCCGTGCCGAGCTCTGGAAATCGCCATAGGCATCGTCTTCGATCACCCGTACGCCGTGTTCCTTCGTCAATTGCAGCAGCCGTTGAGCAACGGCCGGAGCCAGGCTGCTGCCGGTCGGGTTATGGCAGGCGCTGTTGACGAACAGCGCAGTGGGCCGGTGCCTCGCCAGCAGGTCTTGCAGCGCGTCGACGTCCGGACCGCGCGGGGTCCTGGGCAGTTCGATCATGTCGATGTTGTGCAACCTGAGCAGGTCGAACAGGCTTGAATAACCGGGACTCTCCACCACCACGCAGGAACCCGGCGGCAACAGGGTCCGTACGATCAGGTCCAGCCCATGGGTCGCCCCGGTGGTGGTCAGGATCAGGTCTTTACCGGCCTCGATATTGAATTGCTTCAGGCGCCTGGACAGTTGCTCACGCAGGGCGGGCAACCCCAACGGCGTGCTGTAGTTGAACAATCCCGCCATGTCGGTGCGGGTGACCTGACGGATCGCATAGCCCAGGTCATCGCTTTCACGCCAGCTCTCGGGCAGCCCGCCACACCCCAGTTTCAACTCCCATTGCGGGCTGTCGCCCCCTTCAGCGAGCGTGTCCTGCTGTCGATTCTGATCGGTGGGCTCGGGCCCGGGCGGAGGGGGTGGGGCGACAAAAAAGCTGGAGCCATGGCGGGACGCCAACAGGCCTTGGGCGACCAGGCGTTCACACGCCTCATTGACGCTGGACTGGCTGAGCAGGTTCTCCCGCGCCAGTTGGCGGACGGACGGCAGCCGAGTCCCCGGTTGCACCGCATCCTGTCGGATCCAGCCGGTCAGCGCGTCGACGATTTGCTGCACGACAGGCACCAGGGCCTGTCGGTCGATTCTCAACTCCATGAGTAACCAAACTCCTAAGCGTTTGTTTTATTTCCGGAAACAGTTAAGCACAGGCCGCTAGGAGACGATGTACGCCAACGCCGCCAAAACCGCCGATTCTCACCCTTTGAAACACAATGAGGGGCCGTTCCGAGGCTTTTTCGGCCCCACACGAAAAAGCCCGCAACCAGTGCGGGCTTCGTCCTACAAGCTGAGGGGCATGTCCTCAGAACGCTGTGACGCCGCCGTCCACCGCCAGGGAATGGCCCGTGGTGAAGGCCGCGCCATCGCTGCACAAATACAGCACAGCGCTGGCGATTTCCTCGACTTTGCCGATACGCCCCACCGGGTGCATGGCATTGGCGAACTCGCCTTTTTTCGGGTCCGCCTCATAGGCACGACGGAACATGTCGGTGTCGATCACCGCTGGACAGACCGCGTTCACGCGGATTTTCTTCTTGGCGTATTCGATGGCGGCCGATTTGGTCAGGCCGATCACCGCATGCTTGGACGCCGCATAGATGCTCATCTTCGGCGCGGCGCCCAGGCCAGCCACCGAGGCCGTGTTGACGATCGCGCCGCCGCCCTGGGCCAGCAGCAATGGCAACTGGTACTTCATGCACAACCAGACGCCCTTCACATTGACGCCCATGATCGCGTCGAACTCGTCGAGGGTACCGTCGGCCAACTTGCCCTTCTCGATCTCGATCCCGGCGTTGTTGAAGGCGTAGTCAAGACGCCCGTAGGTCTTGATCACTTCGTCCATCAACTGCTGCACATCGCTTTCCAACGTCACGTTGCAACGCACGAACACCGCTTCGCCGCCCGAATCACGAATCGATTGCACCGTGCCCTCGCCGCCCGCCACGTCGAGGTCGGCCACCACCACTTTCAGGCCCTCTGCCGCGAACGCCAAGGCAGTGGCCCGGCCGATGCCAGCGGCAGCGCCGGTAACCACGGCGACCTGTCCGGAAAACGTCATGCTCATTGTCTGTTCCTCGAAGAATGCGGGAGATGACGCCAGTCTAGTCACAGGTCCCGGGGACGCGGCAGCACTATCCAATTGCCGTTTGAGCATTCATGGGCGCCAGTGATAAAGCCACTGGGCGAACTATCACTGTGTTGGATCGAACTGCATTCGCTATGTCAGCAAACCTTGCGACAAGCGCTTCGAAGGTCTATCAACAAGACTTCATTCATCTTGAGTGCCCGTCATGACTGCCCAGACCAATCGCCAGTTCCTGCTCGCCAAACGCCCGGTAGGCGCCGCGACCCGCGAGACTTTCACCTATCAGCAAGTACCGGTGGGCGAGCCAGCAGCCGGCCAGATCCTGGTGAAGAACGAATACCTGTCCCTGGACCCGGCCATGCGCGGCTGGATGAACGAGGGCAAGTCCTATATCCCACCCGTCGGCATCGGCGAAGTGATGCGGGCATTGGGTGTCGGCCAAGTGATTGCCTCGAACAACCCGGGGTTCACGGTCGGGGACTACGTAAACGGTGCGTTGGGGGTGCAGGATTATTTCCTCGGCGAGCCAAGAGGTTTCTACAAGGTCGACCCGAAACTGGCACCGTTGCCCCGCTACTTGTCCGCACTCGGCATGACGGGCATGACGGCCTATTTCGCCCTGCTGGACGTCGGCGCACCCAAGGCGGGCGAGACGGTGGTGCTGTCAGGTGCCGCCGGTGCAGTGGGCAGCATCGCCGGGCAGATCGCCAAGATCAAAGGCTGTCGCGTGGTGGGCATTGCCGGCGGGGCCGACAAATGCAAATTCCTGGTCGATGAACTGGGCTTCGACGGCGCCATCGACTACAAGAACGAAGACGTCCACGCCGGCCTCAAGCGCGAATGCCCCAAGGGCGTTGATGTGTATTTCGACAACGTCGGGGGCGACATCCTCGATGCTGTGCTCAGCCGCTTGAACCTCAAGGCCCGCGTGGTGATCTGCGGCGCCATCAGCCAGTACAACAATAAAGAAGCGGTAAAGGGTCCTGCCAACTACCTGTCGCTGCTGGTCAATCGGGCGCGCATGGAAGGCTTCGTGGTCATGGACTACGCCGCGCAGTTCGCCGCCGCTGGGCAGGAAATGGCCGGCTGGATGGCCAAGGGGCAGCTCAAGAGCAAGGAAGACATTGTCGAAGGACTGGAGACATTCCCCGAGACACTGACCAAATTGTTCAGTGGGGAGAACTTCGGGAAGCTAGTGCTCAAGGTCTGATACACATCAGCTGTGGGAGCTGACCCTCAAGGCCAGACACAAAACAACTGTGGGAGCGGGCTTGCTCGCGAAGGCGGAGTGTCAGGCACCATTTATGCCTGCAGACCCACCGCATTCGCGAGCAAGCCCGCTCCCACAAGGGGTTATCAATGTTTGCTCAGGCCAGTTCGGCCACGACCGCCGCCAGCGCCTTGGCCGGATCGGCGGCCTGGCTGATCGGGCGGCCGATCACCAGGTAATCGGAACCGGCATCCAGCGCCTGGCGCGGGGTCAGGATGCGACGCTGGTCGTCCTGGGCGCTGCCCGCCGGACGAATCCCCGGGGTCACCAATTGCAGCGACGGGTGGGCCGCTTTCAGGGCGCCGGCTTCCAGCGCCGAACAGACCAGACCGTCCAGGCCGGCCTTTTGCGCCAGCGCCGCCAACCGCAGCACCTGCACTTGGGGCTCGATGTCCAGGCCGATCCCGGCCAGGTCCTCGCGCTCCATGCTGGTCAACACGGTCACGCCGATCAGCAACGGTTTCGGGCCGTTACGCTGATCCAGCACTTCACGGCAGGCCGCCATCATGCGCAGGCCACCGGAGCAATGCACGTTGACCATCCACACGCCCATCTCCGCGGCAGCCTTGACGGCCATGGCGGTGGTGTTGGGGATATCGTGGAATTTCAGGTCCAGGAATACTTCAAAACCCTTGTCACGCAGGGTCCCGACAATTTCCGAAGCGCAACTGGTGAACAGTTCCTTGCCGACTTTGACCCGGCAAAGCGTGGGGTCCAACTGGTCGGCCAGCTTCAGGGCGGCGTCACGGGTGGGGAAATCCAGGGCGACGATAATGGGCGTCTGGCAGGCGGACATGAGCGGGCTCTCAGGCAAGTCGAAATCGGCGCGCATTGTAGCGGAACGAGCGCCCGTGCGGGACCCGATGATCGGTAAATCTCATCGTCCCTGTGCAGCATGGACGATACCGGTCTTTGTGTCGAAGCCGATACACTCATGACATGCGTACAACACGTCGACACGCTACCGTCCGCCACCGCACCCCGCCCTTTCAGCGCTTCACGCCCCGCGGCACGACGCCTATGCTGAAGCCTTACCCTCGCCGCCTTCTTTGCGGTTGGCAGCCTACCTGGCAGATGATGCATCCATGCAGAACACCCCTGTTGCAAATTCTGACGATCAAAAAGTCCCCGACGATGACAAGCGCTGGAGCACCCGCGCACTGATCGTCGATGACGACGTGCCGATCCGCGAGCTGCTGATTGATTACCTGGCCCGTTTCAGCATACGGGCCAGCGGCGTGACCGACGGCGCGGCCATGCGCCAGGCGATGCAGGCCGAGCACTTCGACGTGGTCGTGCTCGACCTGATGCTGCCGGGTGAAGATGGCTTGCAGTTGTGCCGCTGGCTGCGCGCCGAATCGGACATCCCGATCCTGATGCTCACCGCCCGCTGCGAGCCCACCGACCGCATCATCGGCCTGGAGCTGGGCGCCGATGACTACATGGCCAAGCCGTTCGAACCCAGGGAATTGGTGGCGCGTATCCAGACCATTCTGCGCCGGGTGCGCGACGACCGCAGCGAGCAGCGGGCCAATATCCGTTTCGACAACTGGCGGCTCAACAGCGTGCTGCGCCAACTGATCTCGGCCGACGGGCTGGTGGTGCCGCTGTCCAATGCCGAGTTCCGCCTGTTGTGGGTCTTCATCGAACGGCCACGCCGGGTGCTCAGCCGCGAACAACTGCTGGACGCGGCTCGCGGGCGCTCCATCGAGGCCTTCGACCGCAGCATCGACCTGCTTGTATCACGCCTGCGCCAGAAGCTGGGCGACGACCCCAAGGCCCCGCAACTGATCAAGACCGTGCGCGGTGAGGGCTATTTGTTCGACGCGCGAGACATCGGTTGATGCAACTGCGCCTCGACTCCCTATTCGGTCGCCTGTTTGGCGTGCTGCTGCTGGCGATTGTCCTGGCGCACCTGTTGGCGTTTGCCTGGTTTTCTCACTACGACAGGCCGCCTCCCGGGCCTGCGCCGGAATTTTCCCGACAAGCCGAAGGCCCCCCGCGCTTCGGTCCGCCCCCCAACCGCCCTCCGCGGCCCTGGTTCGGCGGCCCGGTGGTGCCACTGACCTTTCAGTTCGTGTTCCTGATTATCGCAGCCTGGTACGGCGCCAAGCTCCTGACCCGACCGATCCAGCGCTTGAGCGATGCGGCCGAGCGCCTGAGCGAAAACCTCGACAGCCCGCCGCTGGATGAAAACGGCCCCCGTGAAGCGCGGCAGGCGGCCCATACGTTCAACCTGATGCAGAAGCGGATCCGCGAGCAGGTGCAGCAGCGTTCGCGCATGCTAGGCGCAGTGTCCCATGACCTGCGCACGCCGCTTTCGCGGCTCAAGCTGCGCCTGGAGCAGATTGATGACATCAAGCTGCAAGGCCAGATGCGTCAGGATCTGGACGACATGATCGGCATGCTCGACGCCACCCTCACCTACTTGCACGAACAGCGCACCAGTGAAGCGCTGCAATGGATGGACGTGCAGGCCTTGGTGGAGTCGTTGAGCGAAAACGCCCAGGACCAGGGTGCCGATGTGCAGGTCAGCGGTACCTGCGCGCCGCTGCAGGTGCAACCGATGGCGCTGCGTTCGTGCCTCAACAACCTCATCGACAATGCCCTGCGCTACGCCGGCCATGCCTTGATTAGCCTGGAAGACCAACACAAGCAGGTGCTGATTCGAGTCATCGACCATGGTCCCGGTATTGCAGCGGACAAACGCGAGGCGGTGTTCGAGCCGTTCTTTCGCCTGGAAGGCTCGCGCAACCGCAACTCCGGCGGCGTCGGCCTGGGCATGACCATCGCCCGGGAAGCCAGCGAACGCCTGGGCGGGCAATTGACCCTGGAAGAGACACCGGGGGGTGGGTTGACGGCGGTGATCAGCCTGCCTCGCACCTGAACCCCACCGATTTCCCTTGTGGGAGCGGGCTTGCTCGCGAATGCGGTATGTCATCCAACCTTGTATCGACTGAACCACCGCATTCGCGAGCAAGCCCGCTCCCACACTCGAAACTGCGCCGGGACCAAGTTTGTACACCCGCCGGTACAAACTCCACACACCCACGACAACTGCCCCGCCGAGGCTGCATAAGCCGGTGCACCCACCGGCTATCCCAGCCCAAGGAGAGCGCCCATGATTGGTAGCGTCAGCAGTTACTCGACCTATACCAGCACCAGCAGTACCACCACCAGCAGTGCCCGCAGCCAGCAGTTTCAAAAGGAACTGCTGAGCAAGCTCGACAGCGACGGCGACGGCTCGGTCAACCAGGAAGAGTTGAGCAGCGCCCTGTCGCAAAAAAGCGACGATGGCATCCTGGTCAGCCTGAGCGACAACTTTAGCGACCTGGACAGTGACGACAGTGGTGACCTGAGCAGCGAGGAAATGGCCGCGATGGCACCGCCGCCTCCGCCGCCTCCGCCGCCACGGGACCAGGCGCCGAATACCGAACTGGCCGATGCGCTGCTCAGCGCCCTGGACGCCGACGGTGACGGCGTGGTCAACAGCGATGAGTTGAGCAACGGCCTGGCCAGCACTGGCAGCGATGCCGACAGCCAGCAAGTGTTCTCGGCGCTGGACAAGAATGAAGACGGCACCGTCAGCCTTGACGAACTCGCCGCCAGCCTCGCACCACCGCCACCGCCGCAACAGGCCTCCAGTGAAGAGCTGTTCAGCCAGCTCGATGCCGATGGCGACGCCACCGTCACCGCCAGCGAACTGAGCAGCGCCTTGCAGGCCAGCGACAGCAGCGCCACGAACACCGACCAGGCCAACGTCAGCGAAGCGTTGAACAGAATGATCGCCAACCTCAGCCGGCAATACTCGCTGGATAACGTCGCCACCGTGGGGAAACACCTGAACGTGGCGACCTGATTCACCGGTAAGCCTGGCCTTTCAGAGCCAGGCTTACCTGCCTGGATCGACGCTCACTTTGTGGCGAGGGGATTTATCCCCGCTGGGTTGCGCAGCAGCCCTAAAATCAGACGACCCGGAGTGTCAGGCTGACCGAGCCGGCAGTTTTTGGGGTCGCTTCGCAACCCAGCGGGGATAAATCCCCTCGCCACAAAGGTTTGTGCTTGCCTCAGGGGTGGGTTACCGCGCCTGGCTTTTGCTCCAGTCCGTCAACAGGCTGTACGCCACCGCCAACAGGGTCGGGCCGATGAACAGGCCGATGAAACCGAAAGCGATCAACCCGCCGAACACCCCCAGCAGCACGATGACCAAGGGCAGGTTTCCGCCACGGCTGATCAGATAGGGCTTGAGCACATTGTCCACGCCACTGATGATGAACGTGCCCCAGATGCCAAGAAACACCGCCATCCCGTACTCCCCCTTCCACGCCAGCCACGCCGTGGCGGGGATCCACACCAAGGGTGGCCCCATGGGGATCAGGCTGAGCAGGAATGTGACGATGCCCAGCACCAGCGCCCCCGGCACCCCGGCGATCAGGAAACCGATCAGCGCCAGCACGGCCTGGGCCGCCGCGGTGCCAATCACGCCGTTGACCACTCGTTGCACGGTACCGGCCACCAGTTCGATGTAGTAACCGGCACGGTCGCCGATCAGACGCTCCAGCAACCCGTGGACGAACACCGCCAGGCGCGGGCCGTCGCGATAGAAAAAGAACACGAACACGATGCTCAGGGTCAGCTCGAGTATGCCACCGCCAATCTGCGCACTGCGCGCCAACAGCCAGTTGCCGACTTGCCCCAGGTAGGGCCTGATGGACACCATCATTGCCGCACCCTGCTGGTCGATGCTGTTCCAGATGCCGACCAGCCGCCCGCCCACCAGCGGCACGCCGGCCAGCCAGTCGGGGGCTTGCGGCAAGCCGTCAACCTGCACATCCTTGATGAACGCCGTGGCATCGCGTACATGGTCGGCCAGGTTGAACCCCAGCCACACCAGCGGCACCGCCACCAGCAGCATCCAGCCCATCGTCAGCAATGCCGCCGCCAGGGATTCGCGGCCATTGACCCAACGGGTCAGCAGGCGCATCAGCGGCCAACTGGCGAAAGCCAGCACTGCCCCCCAGAACAGCGCCGACCAGAACGGCGCCATGACCCAGAGGCTTGCGCCGAACAACACCAGGAGCAGGATCTGCACCAACAGCCGATCGTTATTGAGCATGTAGGGTCTCGAAAAAATGAACAGGACCGGGGCAACGGTGTGAACCCGCTGCCCCGAGACAGCTTAGCGCAGCAGCTCCAGGTGCAATCCCGGCGCCTCGCCGCTGGCGGCCTCCATGCGCGCCGCCCGGACGCCCTGGCCCGCCAGCGCCTCAAGCCAGTCCTCGGCCCGGGGCCCGGCGATACTCACCCGCAGGCCCGTGTCCAGGTTCAGCGCCCGGGACAATAGACGCAACCAGCTGTCCTCTGGCTCGCCGGCAAGACGCGGCAAATCCAGGACCCCGGTGTCCTTGAGCTGGCGCAACAGCGTGGCCGATGTCGGCAGCAAGTCCCCCAGCGGTGCGTTCGCCTCGAACTGCTCGACATGCAGGTAGGCCTTGCGATTGCCGCGGGTGATGGCATACAGCGCAACCAGTGTGTTGTCCGCAGGTGGCGCCAGGCGCAGCAACAGGAAGGCCTGGCCGTTGTCGGCGCCATAGAGCTTGGCATTGCCGAAGACCTCGTTGGCCCACAGGCTGCTTTCGCCGCAATCGCGGGCCTGGCACCAGAACAACAGCTCGGCGCCCTGTTTCTGCAGCGCTTCGCGCGCCGCGGTGAAGGCCTGGGTGGCGGAATGTTCCGGCGGCAGTTCGTAGGTGACCGACGTGACATTCCCACGGGCATCGACCTGGCCGTCGAAGCGCAGTTGGCCGCTGATCTTGCGGATCGAGCCCATGGGGTAGACGCGTTCCAGGTCGCTGGTTTGCCGGTAATCGACAATCTGCGCGTCGGGCATGCGCGGCACACGCTCCAGATCGCGACTGCCCGCTACATCGACGGCGAACGACGCCAGGCTGAAGCAGGCCAGCACCAGCAGGACGAGTGAGTGAACGGATAATTTCATCGGATCGGCTTGGCCTTGGAAGCTTGGACGCAACGGGCGCCGTCGATGCACCGCGAGGCTGGCAAACAGAGGTCTGTCATGGTTGTCTCCCTTTCAACCCGCCCAGCCTCGACAGTTGCCCGACACAAGTCAAGGAGCGGTGAAGAACCGATTGAAACAGTCTGCTACAAGCGCGGCGCCGACCTCATCGTTCAGGTGTAGATGATGGCCGCCGGGCAACTGCTCATGACTGAAGGGTAGACGCTCCAGCAACTCCGGGTGCTGAGCCAGCATGCCGTCGGCTGCCACCACCAGATGCGCCGGACAAGCGACCCGCGCCACGAACGCCATGGCCTGTTCATCGGTCAGGCGCAAAGGCGATGGCAGGGTCAGGCGGTTATCGGTGCGCCAGGTATAGCCCCCGGGCACCGGCATCAGGCCGCGCTGGGCCAACAATTCGGCGGCCTCGCGGCTGACCGCCACCAGCCCTTTCATCCGCGCTTCGATGGCCCGCTCGAGGGTTTTGTAGACCGGCTTGCGTTTTTGCTGCAGATCCAACTGGGCTTGCAGGGCCATGCCCATGCGTTCGGCCGCGTTATCGCCTTTGGCTGTAGGAGGAATCACCCCGTCGATCAAACCCAGGTGCGTCACCCGCTCCGGCAGAGAGCCGGCCAGCACCAGCGACACAATGGCGCCCATGGAATGCCCCAACAAGGCAAAACGCTTCAAGCCCAGTTGTTCGGCGACTTGCAGCACATCGTGGGCGTAGTCCCAGAGGGCATAACCGGCACCGGGCGGCCGATGCCCGGAGTGACCGTGGCCAGCCATGTCCAGGGCAATCACCCGCAGGCCCTCGAGCCTGGGCGCCAGGCGGGCGAAGCTGTTGGCGTTGTCCAGCCAACCGTGCAGGGCAATCACCGGCAGTCCGTCTTCCGGCCCGAACAGGTGGGCCGCCAGTTCGATGTGCGGCAGGCTCAGGCGGACCTCCTCGACCCCACTCATGCGCTGCGCCCTTCCCAACGCTGGAACAGGTTCTTGAGCAGGTTGGCGGTGTCTTGTGGACGTTCGAGGGGGAACATGTGGCCACCGGGCATACTCAGGGATTCGCCATGGAGCATACGCCCCACTGATCGGGTGTGATGACGCATCACCACGCGACTCTGCCGGCCGCGCACCACGGCCAGCGGCACCTTGAGCTTACGGGGCCGGCCGGGGCTGGTGTGCGGCACCCCACGGTAGATGCTGATTTCAGTGGCCGGGTCGAAGCGCAGCCGCAGCCGGTCGCCGACTTGTTGCAGGCCGTGTTGCAGGTAGGCGTCGAAGCAATCCGGATCAAAAGCGCGGAACAGGGTCTTGCCAGCAAAATACTGCCGGGCCGATTCCAGGTCAGCGAACTCTTCACGCCGCCCCAGGGTGCGGCCCGCCGGCGTCAGGCGGTCGATGAAGCCCAGGCGCTTGGCGGCCAGGATCACCCACTGGTCGGTACGGGTCAGCAGCGGCGAATCGAGCATGACCACGCCACGATACAGCTCGGGGCAGCGCAACGCCGCGTGCAGGTGCAGCACGCCGCCCAGTGAGTGACCGACGCCCCACACTGGCGCCGGTTGCTGCTCCAGGTGATGGATCAGTTCGTCCACCAGGTTGTGCCAGTTATCGTCCACCGGGAAACGCGGGTCATGGCCGTGCAACTCCAAGTGCGCGACCTGGTACTGCGGCGCCAGCGCGGCGAACAGCTTGCCGTAGGTGGCCGAGGGAAAACCGTTGGCGTGGGCGAAGAAAATCTGTTGCGACATGACAGCCGATCCATTGGGGGAACTGGGGCAGATTGTCCGCAGAACCCGACGGCACGGCAATGACCGTAACTGACAGGAATGATGACAGTCGGGCTTGGGCTATGGGTTTATGAAACTGTGAGCACATACCCTCCATGTGGTTAGGAGATTTGTGGGAGCAAGGCTTGCCCGCGATGGTGGCGATGCGGTCTTTCAGAAATCGAGTCGCCTGTATCGCGGGCAAGCCTTGCTCCCACAGAGAATCCCCTCGCCACAGGGGCCGGGGTCAACCCCATCTCAACGCGCCGGCGGCTGCTCGCCCAGCGGTACCACGGCCATGGTCAGGCGCGACACGCAGTTGACCTTGCCCTCATCATTGACCAGGCGGATGTCCCAGACCTGGGTGGTACGGCCCAGGTGAACCATCCGGGCCGTGGCGGTTACCCGTCCGCTGCGCACGCCGCGCAGGTGGTTGGCGTTGATCTCCAGACCCACGCAATAGAACTTGCTGGCATCGACGCAGAGATAGGCGGCCATGGACCCGACCGTTTCGGCCAGCACCACCGAAGCACCGCCATGCAGCAGGCCGAACGGCTGGTGGGTGCGATGATCGACCACCATGCTGGCGGTCAGGGATTGGTCGTCGAAAGACTCGAAACGAATGTCCAGCACTTCGCTGATGGTGTTTCTACCGGCGGCGTTCAGTTGCTCGATGTTGGGGGTGGTACGCCACAGACTCATCGTTGCCCTTCCTGTGTGATTATTGTTTTGCCCAGTCCTGCAACCGACCGGTTCAGGGATGCCTGATCCCTTTGAGCTTCAGCGCCCCGGCCAGCGGCATGTCGCCTTCCAGCTCGGCCAGGCCGGCGGTTTGCACTTGCTCGGGGTGTTGCAGGTGGCCGTGCTGCAGAAAGCCCAGCAGGCTGCCCACCAACGGGTTATGGCTGACCAGCAGCACGTTGTCCTGATCCTCGAGGCGTTCCAGGACTTTTTGCGGCCGGGTTTCTGGCGTGAGCCAGTCAACTGTTCTCAACTCCGGCTCGAAACCCAGCGCTTCGCGCACCAGTTGCGCGGTCTGCTGGGCCCGCAGGTAGGGGCTGACGTAAATGGCGGTCAGGGGCTGGCCGATCAACTGCGCGGCACTGCGCAACACTTCTTCGCGACCGTGAGCCGTCAGGGCCCGCTCCGGATCGGGACGGGCACCGTACGGCTCGGCCTCACCATGACGCAACACCCACAATTTCATAGCTTCGGCTCCTCGTCCCGGACAGGATGCGCGGCCGGCGCCACGGCGTGAGGCGCCTCACCTTCCGGCGTGCGCGGGGTCGGCCAATCGGCGAACGGCCAGGGTTTCTGGTCGCTGTGGAAGGTGCCGAAACGGCCGATCTGGGCCAGGAACTGGCTCAGGCTGTCGCCGAAATTCATCAGGCTGGCACTGGGAGCGCCGTAGATCAGCCGATAGATCAACTGCACCAGCACCACGGCGCCGAGGATGAATTGCGCCACCTGCCAGACCAGCAGATAAATCACCATCCACAGCACACGCAGCAGAATGGATTCGTATTGGGGTTGCCCTTGCGGATCGTTCATGGGTCGCTCCTGCTTGCGGTCAATAGCGGTTCAGTTGAAACCGCTGGTGGAAATGAAATCGACGTCGGTCTTCGGTTCGCCACGCATCAACAGCTCGATCACCTGCTCAAGCGTGCGCCCTTCGAACAGGATCGCATGCAGCCCGGCGACCAGCGGCATGTACACCCCGGCCTCCTGGGACTTGGCCTTGAGCACCTTGAGGGTATTGACCCCTTCGGCCACTTCACCCAGGCGCGACACGGCCTCCTCAAGGCTCAAGCCTTGGCCGAGGGCAAAACCGACCTGATAGTTGCGGCTCTTGGGTGAGGAACAGGTGACGATCAGGTCACCCACGCCGGCCAACCCCAGGAAGGTCATCGGATTGGCGCCCTGGCTGACGGCAAAGCGGGTCATTTCCGCCAGCGCGCGAGTGATCAACATACTCTTGGTGTTCTCGCCCATGCCCAGCGCCACCGCCATGCCGGCGATGATGGCATAGACGTTCTTCAGCGCCCCGCCCAGCTCCACACCAAAACGGTCGGCACTGGCGTAGACCCGAAAGGTGCGGCCATGCAGCGCCGCCTGGACCCGTTGGCACAGTTCCTCATCTTCACTGGCGACCACGGTGGCGGTCAGCGCGTGCTCGGCGATTTCCCGCGCCAGGTTCGGCCCGGAGATCACACCGATCCGAGCCTTGGGCGCGATTTCTTCGAGAATCTCGCTCATCAGCTTGAAGGTCTGGGCTTCGATGCCCTTGGTCAGGCTCACCAACAGCTTGCCGCTCAAGCGCTCGGCGTAGGGTGCCAGCACCGAACGCAAGGCGCTGGACGGCAAGGCAACGAAGAACAGGTCGCTGCCCTCCAGGGTTGCCTGCAAGTCAGTCACCGGTTCCACTTCCGGGCGGATCTTGATGCCCTTGAGGTAACGCGGGTTCTCGCGGTTGACCCGGATGGCCTCGGCCTGCTCCGGGTCACGCATCCACTGGCGCACCGGGTGACCATTCTCGGCCAGCAGGTTAGCCACGGCGGTACCGAAACTCCCGCCTCCCAGGACCGCAATCGGGCGCTGTTCAGTCATATGCAATCCGTTCTTCCATACCAAGTGGCAATGCGGGGCATTATACGGAGCGGCCAGAGCGCGACCAGCCCCGGCAACAATTACCACCAGCTGTAGCAAGCTGACCATCAATTCCTAGGAAAATGCTGTCAACGCAAATGGAAAAGTCGCTCAGCTCGGTTAACATGCCCGCCATCCACCCCTTCTCAAAGGCTGTGCCGTGTCCATTGGCCCTTCCCGTCCAGGCTCGTCCCTGCTATTGGCACTGATCATCAGTCCGCCATTGCTGGGCGACGATCTGTTCGTGGACAGCCAGTCCATGCCCCAGGTGCTGACGGCCACGCGCCTCAAGCAATCACCAGCGGCAGTGCCAGGCAGCATGACCGTGCTCGACAGCGAGTTGATCAAGGCCAGCGGCGCCCGCGATATCAGCGAACTGCTGCGCCTGGTGCCGGGCATGATGGTTGGCAACATCAGCGGCAACCAGGCCGCTGTGAACTACCACGGCACCAACGCCAGCGAAGCCCGCCGCATGCAAGTGCTGATCGACGGCCGCTCGGTGTACCGCGCCGGCCTGGCCACGGTGGACTGGAGCGATATTCCGGTGGCCATGGAAGACATCGAGCGGATCGAGGTCTTTCGCGGCCCCAACACCGTCAGCTACGGCGCCAATGCGCTGATGGCGGTGGTCAACATCATCACCCGCGCCCCGGCCGACAGCCACGGCACCCGGCTGAAAATCACCCGTGGCCAGCGCGGCATCAGCGACTGGTACGCCAGCCAGGGCAGCGGCTGGGAAGGCGGCGACCTGCGGCTGTCGTTGTCCGGCCAGGAAGACGATGGCTTTGACAGCGACCGCAACGGCGCCGATTACCGCGACAGCCGCCGCCTGAACCGCGTCAACCTGTCCGTCAGCCAGACGTTGAACGAGCAGCAGAGCATCGACTGGCAATTGAATGCCAAGGACGGGACCAATCAGCGGCCCTACACCTACCACCCGGTGTTCGCCGGGATTACCGCCGCCGGCGACAACTCTGACGTCATCGCCAAGGACTATGCCGGTTCGCTGCGCTGGAACCTGGACCTGGACCCCAACCACAGTCTTTATGTACAGGGCTCGATCCAGCACTGGGATCGCCAGCAGACCTGGCGCGCCTGCGACGCCGAGGTGTCCTTCAGCCCGCAATTGACCGATCTGTGGCAGCTCAACCCCTACTATGCCGAGAGGCTGGCACGCAATATCCCCAGCTACGTCAGCAGCGGCGCGCCAGCCGGCACGCCACAGGAACAGGCGCTGGCCAATCAGGTGCTCGACCAGTGGCGCAACGGCGCCTCGCAAACCCTGTGCGGCGACATCGACCAGAGCGCCCGGGAATCGCGCTACGACCTGGAGATCCAGGACACCCTGAGCCTGTCCGACAGCCTGCGACTGGTCACCGGCGCCAACTATCGTTATGACCGGGCTGACTCGCAGACATACTTCAACGGCACCCTGGACGACACCACCTGGCGCCTGTTCGGCCAGCTCGAATGGCGGGCCACCGAACATTGGTTGCTGCAGGGCGGCGCGATGTTCGAAGACACCCACCTGACCGGCAGTTCGCTGACCCCGCGGGTCGCGGTCAACTACCTGATCACCCCGCGCCACGGCCTGCGGGCGGTGTACTCCGAAGCCGTGCGTTCCCCGGACATGTTCGAGAACAACGTCAACTGGAGCTATCAGGTCACCAACGTGCAACCCGCCGCCTTCGGCCAGAGCAGTGCCCGTTATTTCGTCCGGACACGCGGCCCGGGCAACCTGGAACAAGAGCACATGCGCTCCCGGGAACTGGGCTACAACGGTTATTTCGTGGACCTGGGGCTGGCGGTCGACGTGAAACTGTTCCATGACGAAATCACCGGCATGATCAGCGAACCGTTGCGCAACAATCAGTACATCGCCAGCAACAGCAACGAATCGCAATTCTCCGGGGCCGAAACCCAATTCGACTGGCGTGTGACCAGCGCCGACCGCTTGCGCCTGACCTATGCCTATGTCGACGCCCTGGCCAGCAACCCCCTCGACGAACAACTGACCGCCCGCAACAGCGGTTCGGCCGGCTGGCTACGGGACTGGGGCCAAGGCTGGAACAGTGCGTTGTTCTATTACGCCGCCGACGCCCTCAATGGCTATCGCTACGAACGGGTCGACACCCGTCTCGCCCGGCGCATTGCGCTGGGCAAGGCCAGCCTGGAACTGGCGGGCGTCCTGCAGCAGCGCCTGGACAACCAGCCCACCACCTTTATCGACAACCGCTACGACTCCCGCCATGTCGTGTATTTCAGCGCGGAGTTGTCTTTCTAGATGTCCCGACGCCCACCCCGCAAGACGCCATTTCATGGCCGCCTGACGCTAGCCTTATGCCTGGTGTTTGCCGGTTGGCTGGCGACCATCGAGGCTCGGGCCGCCGAGGTCCTGTTGACCGGTGCCGAGGACAGCCCCGGCGTGCAATCTTTCACCCAGGCCCTGAAAACCCTGCGCCCCGAAGACAGCGTGCGGTTTACCCCGCTGGCCAACCTGCCGGCGCCGGACAAGTTGCCAGGCAATGTCCGCCTGGTCCTGCTTGACCTGCCCAGCCTCGACTGGCGCCTGCAAGACGCCCGGGGGCCGGCCACCCTGGTGCTGCGCATCAGCCGCCAGCAAGCCCACGATCGCCTGGGCGAAGCAACGCCTGCGCACCTGAGCCTGCTGTGGAGCGATCCGCCGATGGCGCGGCAATTGCGGCTGATCCGCACCATCCTGCCGCAAGTGCGACGGGTCGGCGTGCTTTACGACACCCACAGTGAATTCCTGCTCAAGGACATTCAACAGGCCGCGGCACCGCTGGGCCTGGCCATCGTCAGCGAACGCTGGGACGACACCAACGACAGCCGTCCCCTGCAAAACCTGCTGGGCCAGAGCGACGTACTGCTGGGTCTCGATGACCCCGACTTGTACAACCCCAAGACCGTGAAGAACCTGTTGCTCAGCAGCTACGCCCGGCAACGCGCCCTGATCGGGCCCAGCGCCGCGTTCGTCAAGGCCGGTAGCTTGGCCAGCACCTATAGCGACCAACAAGACTGGCTGGCGATTCTCGACGAGCTGCTGGACCGCCCCGCCACGACCTGGCCGCGCACGCTGTATCCGGACCGTTTCAAGGTCCTGGGCAACCGGCAGGTCTCCCGCTCACTGGGGATCGAACCGATTGACGCCGAATCCGTCGCGGCAATGTTGGCCGAAGGAGAACACCGCCCATGACCTTGCGTCGCCGTTGGGACATCAACACCCGTACCCAGCTCATCGCCCTCGGCCCGGCGTTGCTGCTGACCGTGCTGCTGATCAGCTTCTTTACCTTCGTACGGATCCAGGACCTGCGCCAGGAACTCAATCACACCGGGCAGCTGATCGCCAACCAACTGGCCCCCGCCACGGAATACGGGGTGATTTCCGGCAACAATGAAGTGCTGGAAAGCCTGCTCACCGCCACCCTGGCGACCCCGCACGTGCGCTTCCTGGAGGTCCAGGACAGCACCGACAAGGTCCTGGTGTACGTCGAACAACCCGAGCAAACCCGCAGCCGTGCCCAGCAGATCGAAGTCTTCCAGGCCCCGGTGCGCCTGCAGCGCATTGCCCTGAACAATGACTTCCTGCAAGGCAACACCACCTCCGGCGAAGCGGCCGGCGAAGATTACCTGGGCCGCGTGATCGTCGGCATGTCCAGCGACGCCTTCAGTCAGCGGCAGCAGGAAATCCTGTTCAAGGCCGCGATCCTGGCGCTGTTCGCCCTGCTGTTCACCTTCCTGGTGGCGCGCCGGCTGGCGACCAACCTGTCCCGGCCGATCCGCGACATCGGCAACGCGGTCAAGGCCATCCAGCAAGGCGACTACAGCACCCCGCTGCCCATCGTCGATGATGCCGAACTGGGGGCCTTGTCGCGGCACATCAACAACCTGGCCGGCGGTTTGGAACAAGCCAGCCGCGAACAGCACCAGGCCATGGCGCAGTTGATCAAGACCCGCGAAGAAGCGGAAAAAGCCAACAGCGCCAAGTCCGAATTCCTGGCAATGATGAGTCATGAACTGCGCACGCCCATGAACGGCGTGCTGGGCATGCTGCAGTTGCTGGAAACCACCCGCATGACCGACGAGCAGCACGAGTACACGGCGCTGGCGTCGGAATCCACCGAACACCTGCTGAAGGTCATCAACGACATCCTCGACTTCTCGCGCATCGAACGCTCGGCCCTGGAACTGGAGCACATCCCGTTCAACCTGGCCGAGCTGGTGGGCAGTTGCGCGCAGTCGTTCCAGCACAGCGCCGCGCAGCGCAAGCTGGGCCTGGACCTGCTGGTCCCGGACGACATGCAGGCCTTGCAGGTCCAGGGCGATCCGACGCGGATACGGCAGATCCTGGTGAACCTGATCGGCAACGCACTGAAGTTCACCGAGCAAGGCCGTGTCACCGTGCAATGCCAGTGGCAAGCCCTGGACCACGAACTGCTGTGGTTCACCTGCACGGTGCGCGACAGTGGCATCGGAATCCCGGCCGAGAGCCTGGAGCGCATGTTCGACGCCTTCCAGCAAGCCGACAATTCGATCTCCCGGCGCTACGGCGGCACTGGCCTGGGCCTGCCGATCGCCCGTACCCTGGCCGAGCGCATGGGCGGAACACTGCGGGCCCAGAGCGAGGAAGGCCAGGGCTCAGTGTTCACCCTTGAGATCCCGCTGGCCCTGTCGCGCCAGACGCCAGCGACCCTGGCGCCGCGCCTGTCTATCGGCAGCGGCAGCGGCAGCGGCGATGGCGGAGGCCGCAACGTATTGCTGGTGGAAGACAATCCGGTCAACCAGACGGTGGTCGAAGCCATGCTGCGCAGCCTGGGCTTCACCGTCAGCATCGCCACCGATGGCGCCCAAGCGGTACGCAGCGCCGAAAGCCTGATTTTCGAAGCGATCCTCATGGATTGCCGTTTGCCCATCATCGATGGCTACGAAGCCACGCGGCAGATTCGCCAGTTGCCGGGCTGCGGCGAGGTGCCGATCATCGCCCTGACGGCCAACGCCTTGCAGGGTGACCGCGAAGCCTGCCTCGCGGCGGGCATGAACGATTACCTGGCCAAGCCGTTCAAAAGGAACGACCTGCAGCAGATTCTGCAGCGCTGGGTGAATTAGAACAGGTCACTGGACCATCTGTGACTGGCGTGAAAGGCGAAAGTGCGGCAGTCTTAGGCACCCGAACAAGTCTCGATTGGGGCTTGAATAAAAATTTCAGTGCACAGGTGTACATTCATTTCCCGTGTGCTGTGACTTTCACTACAACGCAATAGTCTATGAGTAGGCTGTCGACTCGAGGCATGAACGCTTCGGTCGGCCGGGAAGATTTGCCCCACCCTGCCGCATGGGACTATTGAGGAGCTCGCATGACCAAACAAAACGCCTTTACCCGGGAAGATCTGCTGCGCTGCAGTCGCGGTGAGCTGTTCGGCCCAGGTAACGCGCAACTGCCCGCCCCGAACATGCTGATGGTGGATCGCATCACCCATATCAGCGAAGAGGGTGGCAAGTACGGCAAAGGTGAATTGGTCGCCGAGCTGGATATCACTCCGGACCTGTGGTTCTTCGCCTGCCACTTCGAAGGTGATCCGGTCATGCCGGGCTGCCTGGGCCTGGACGCCATGTGGCAACTGGTCGGTTTCTTCCTCGGCTGGCAAGGCCTGCCGGGTCGCGGTCGCGCCCTGGGCTCGGGCGAAGTGAAGTTCTTTGGTCAGGTCCTGCCGACCGCCAAGAAAATCACCTATAACATTCATATCAAGCGTGTCCTCAAGGGCAAGCTGAACATGGCCATTGCCGATGGTTCGGTCGCCGTGGATGGTCGCGAGATCTACACCGCCGAAGGCCTCCGGGTTGGCGTTTTCACCTCCACTGACAACTTCTAAGGGTTATCCGCATGCGCCGCGTCGTTATCACTGGTCTGGGCATCGTTTCGTGCCTGGGCAATGACAAAGAGACCGTCTCCGCTAACCTGCGTGCAAGTCGCCCTGGCATCCGGTTCAATCCGGAATATGCCGAAATGGGTCTGCGTAGCCAGGTTTCCGGCTCCATTGACCTTCCCCTCGAAGAGCTGATCGATCGCAAGATCTACCGTTTCGTCGGCCATGCGGCGGCTTACGCCTACCTGGCCATGAAGGACGCCATCGCTGACTCCGGGCTGACCGAAGAGCAGGTTTCCAACCCGCGCACCGGCCTGATCGCCGGCTCCGGTGGCGCCTCCACCTTGAACCAGATGGAAGCGCTGGACATCCTGCGCGAAAAAGGCGTCAAGCGCGTTGGCCCGTACCGCGTCACGCGGACCATGGGCAGCACCGTTTCCGCCTGCCTGGCCACGCCGTTCAAGATCAAGGGTTTGAACTACTCGATCTCCTCCGCTTGCGCCACCAGTGCCCACTGCATTGGTAATGCGGTCGAGCAGATCCAGATGGGCAAACAAGACATCGTGTTCGCCGGTGGCGGCGAAGAAGAACATTGGAGCCAGTCGTTCCTGTTCGACGCGATGGGCGCCCTGTCCAGCAAGCGCAACGACACCCCGGACAAGGCTTCCCGCGCCTACGATGCAGACCGTGACGGCTTCGTCATCGCTGGCGGCGGCGGCATGGTGGTGGTCGAGGAGCTGGAACACGCCCTGGCCCGTGGCGCCAAGATCTACGCGGAAATCGTCGGCTACGGCGCCACTTCCGACGGCTACGACATGGTCGCACCCAGCGGTGAAGGCGCCGTGCGTTGCATGCAGATGGCCATGTCCACCGTTGACGCACCGATCGACTACCTGAACACCCACGGCACCTCGACTCCGGTCGGCGACGTCGCGGAAATGAAAGGTGTGCGCGAAGTGTTCGGCGACAAGGCCCCGGCCATCAGCTCCACCAAGAGCCTGTCGGGTCACTCCCTGGGCGCCGCCGGCGTTCACGAAGCGATCTACTGCATGCTGATGATGGAAGGCAATTTCATGGCCGGTTCCGCCAACATCGACGAACTGGATCCGGAAGTGGCCGACCTGCCAATCCTGACCAAGACTCGCGAAAACGCCACCATCAATACCGTGATGAGCAACAGCTTCGGCTTCGGCGGCACCAACGCCACCCTGGTCATGCAGCGCTGGCAGGGCAAGTAAGCCCCGCCGCTACGCCACACACAAAAACGCCCCGACTGGTTCGGGGCGTTTTTTTGCCTGGCAAATATGCCTGAGTTCATTGTGGGAGCGGGCTTGCTCGCGAATGCGGTGGGTCAGCTAGCAAATGTGCCGTCTGACCCACCGCATTCGCGAGCAAGCCCGCTCCCACATGATATCTAAAGTGGGTGGAATTCAGCGCACGACAAACCGCTGCTGCGTCAGCAGCCGATCACCCTGGAACACCATGAACCGCCATTCCCCCGGCACCACTTCGTGGCTTTCGGTGAATTCGTAGGCCATGACATCCTGAGGCGCGCCGGGCACCAGCTTCTGGATGACCTCGAACTTATCGTGGCGCACGCCATCGGGGGTGCGGATGCCGGGGGTGAAATACAACAGGGTCAACGGCTGGTCGTCCGCGACCTTGCCAGCCAACTGATAGCGCATGCCGAACTTGGTGCCCAGCTTCGCCGGCACGCTCTCGGTCTGGCGGATCTGCTCGTTGCTGCGCCGCAGGACCCGCTCTCCCGATTGCAGCTCGGCTTGCGGCCCTTCGAAGACGCCGTATTCCACCGGGCCTTCGACACGGACTTCGGCCTGTGCCAGGCCGCAGGTCAACAACAGCGCGACCAGTGCGCTTGAACGGGTGAGGTGCATAGTGCGCTCCTTGATTGAGATGAGCGCGAGGGTATGACGCGGGAGTGACAGGCTGATGACAAAGCAATGTTGGTCTGTGGGAGCAAAGCTTGCTCGCGATGCAGGCACCTCGTTTCCCCGGAAGCCGGCGTCGTCTTCATCGCGGGCAAGCCTTGCTCCCACACAACACCGCCAGAAAGTTATCCCGCGCCACCTTCCGCGCCACGTCTTGCGGCAAGGCATCGAGAAACGGATCGAAGCTGCGCAGCTCCTTGCCCAACTTGTTGAACCGCCCGACGACATCCGACCCCACCATGAAGCGCTCAGGAAAGCGCTCCACCAGCTTTACCCACTCATCCCGGGGCTTACCCGCCTCGTCCAGCAAGTACGGCGTGAGCACGCTCCAGGACAGGTCTATGTACAGATTGGGGTAAGCCTCGAGCATGCGGGTCAGGGTCGGCAACAGAAAATCCAAGCGGGTCTGGTGGCGATGGATTTCCATGCTGGTACCGGCGTGGGCCCAGATGAAGCGCGTGTGCGGGTGATTGCGCAACGGCTCCTCGATTTCTGCCAGGTACAGCGGATTTTTCTCACGCTTGGAAGTGATGTTGGAATGCAGCATCACCGGCAGGTCGTTCTCGGCCGCCAGGTGATAGATCCGCGTCATGGCTTCGTTGTTGGCCCGAGGGGTGTCGCCCGAGGTCAGCGCCGTCAGGTCGTCATGGCGGGTGAAGACTTCGCCGATGCCTTGCCACAACCCCGGGTAGAGATCGAGCATGCGCTGGATGTGGGCGGCGGAGTTCTTGTCGTTGGGGTTGAAGCCCGACAGGAATGGATGGAAGTGCCGGCGTTGTTCGTCGGTCAGCTTGCTCACCGCTGCAGCGACAATCACGTCGGTGGCGCTGTACCAATAGGCATCCGCGTCGTCACCGGCGTAATAGCGCGGACGCTTGGGTTCGTCCTCATGCCATTTCTTGGCCACCGGCACACCGGAAATCATCACATGTTCAATGCGATTGTCCGCCATTGCCTGGAGCAGCTTGGGCATGCCGGCGGTTTCCTGAAAGAAATCGACGTAATGCAGGTGCGCATCGCTGTAGGCATATTCGCGGGCCACGGCGCCGCTACTCGAAACGACCAGCAACCAGGCGAAGATCAAACGGGTCAAGGGCACGGGCAGTCTCCAAAAGCCATGAACACCGTAGACCCCAACCGTCCCGCTCGGGTTCAAGGCGCATCTGCCGCGCCTGCCGGCGGCGGGTTATGCTTCGTGCAACCGTTGTTCAACCTGGAAGACAACATGACCACTCCCCTGACCATTCGCCCCCGCGCCGAAGATGTCGAAGGCCAGCCGATTCTTCGCCCGCTGCCGTCCGCCAAATGCCGCAGCGTCGGGCCTTTCGTGTTCTTCGATCACATGCTGCAAACCACCTACCCGGCCGGCAGAGGCATGAACATCCGCCAGCATCCGCATATCGGCCTGTCCACCCTCACTTACCTGTTCGAAGGAAAACTCCAGCACAAGGACAGCCTGGGTTCCGACCAGGTAGTGAACGCCGGGGATGTCAGCTGGATGACTGCCGGCAGCGCCATCGCCCATGTCGAGCGCACCCCTGAGTCATTGCTGGGCAGCGCTTTTGTCATGCACGGGTTACAAGTCTGGCTGGCCTCACCCCAGTCCCACGAACAGGGCCCGGGGCACTACAGTCATCACCCGGCACACAGCCTGCCGGTCAGCGAGAACCTGGGGGTCAGCATCCGCATGATCGCCGGGTCAGGCTTTTGCCTGGAATCGCCGGTGCCGGTGCTGTCGCCGACGCTTTATGCCGAGTTGAACCTGCAAACTGCAACGACCTTGCTGATTCCCACCGAGCATGCGGAGCGGGCCCTGTATGTGTTGAGCGGCGAGGCGTTGCTGGACGGCGAACCGGTGCAGGCTCACTCCTTGGTGATATTGCCGACAGGGGAAGAAATGACGCTGTTTGCCGACAGTGACTGCCATGCCGTGCTGTTCGGCGGTGCGCCCCTGGACGGGCCGCGACGGATCAACTGGAACTTCGTCTCCAGCGACCCGGCCCGGATCGATGAAGCTCGCCGGCGCTGGGCGGCCGGGGACTGGCCGACGGTGCCGGGGGAAAGCGAGCGGATCGAGTTGCCCTGATTTCAGGGTTGCCTGACAGGGCCCCTTCGCGAGCAAGCCCGCTCCCACAGTGGAATTATGTCGTTCACAGCTATTGTGTTCGCCAGAGATCAAATGTGGGAGCGGGCTTGCTCGCGAAGAGGCCAGCCCAGACACCAAAAACACTCAGCCTAAGAACCAACCTCAGCCCTTGAACACTTCATCCAACAGGTTATGCATCGACCTGAACGCTCGCCCGGCCACCTTGGCGTCGTACATCATCTTGCCCGGCACATTGGCCTGCGGGTCGGTGAACGAATGCACCGCACCGCCGTAGCTCAGCAGTTGCCAATCCACCCCGGCGGCGTTCATTTCAGCTTCGAAGGCCGGTAGCTGCTCTTTCGGCACCAGCGGGTCGGAGGCGCCATGCATGACCAACACCGCGCCCTTGATGTTCTGCGCATCGGCCGGGTTCGGTGTATCCAGGGTGCCGTGGAAGGAAATCGCCGCCTTCAGCGGTGCGCCGCTGCGGGCCAGCTCCAGGGCGCAGCAGCCACCGAAGCAAAAGCCGAACGTGGCCAGCCTGGAAGCGTCGACCTGCGCTTCGCCCTGGCTCTGCAGTTGCTCGAGCGCCGCCTGCATGCGCTTGCGCAACAACGCCCGGTCGTTCTTGAGGGGCATCATCGCCGCTCCCGCCTCATCGGCATTGCTCGGGCGGACCGCCTGCCCGTACAGGTCGGCGATCAACACCACATAACCGTTGGCCGCCACCGATCTGGCGATGTCCTCGGCCCCCGCCCCTACGCCCATCCAATTCGGCGCCATCAGCAAACCCGGGCGCGAGCCCTGTTGGCTGACGTCGAAGGCCAGGCGGCCTTCATAACTTTGACCATCGATCTGATAGACCAGCGAACGAACCGTAACCTGACTCATGACGGACTCCTCTTGAACGGAACACCAGAAAAGAAAAAACCCGCCGAAGCGGGTTTTTCCTGCACTTGCTTAAGCTGACAGTTCAACCAGCAGCTTGTTCAGGCGACGCACATACGCCGCCGGGTCCTTCAGGCTGTCGCCCGCCGCCAGGGCCGCTTGGTCGAACAGGATGTGCGACAGATCGCCGAAACGCTCTTCGCTCTGCTCGTTGTCGAGTTTTTCCACCAGCGGGTGGGCCGGGTTGAATTCGAAGATCGGCTTGGAGTCCGGGACTTTCTGGCCGCTGGCTTCGAGGATCTGGCGCATTTGCAGGCCCAGGTCCTGCTCACCGATGGCCAGGATCGCCGGGGAATCGGTCAGGCGGTGCGAGACACGCACTTCGCTGACAGCATCGCCCAGGGCCGTCTTGATCCGCTCGACCAGGCCTTCCTTGCTCTTGGCGACTTCTTCGGCGGCTTTCTTGTCTTCTTCCGAATCCAGGTTGCCGAGGTCCAGGTCACCACGGGCCACGTCGACAAAGCTCTTGCCGTCGAACTCGCTGAGGTAGCTCATCAGCCACTCGTCGATGCGGTCGGTCAACAGCAGCACTTCGATGCCTTTCTTGCGGAAGACTTCCAGGTGCGGGCTGTTCTTGACCTGTGCATAAGTTTCACCGGTCAGGTAGTAGATCTTGTCCTGGCCTTCCTTGGTACGGGCCAGGTAATCGGCCAAGCCAACGATCTGCTCGCCATCGTCACCCTGGGTCGACGCAAAGCGCAGCAGGCCGGCGATCTTCTCTTTGTTGGCGAAGTCCTCGGCCGGACCTTCTTTCATGACCTGGCCGAAGTTTTTCCAGAAGCCCTTGTACTGCTCGGGCTCGTTCTTCGCCAGTTTTTCCAGCATGTCCAGCACGCGCTTGGTCAGTGCCGACTTCATGGAATCGATGATCGGATCTTTCTGCAGGATTTCCCGCGAAACGTTCAGCGACAAATCGTTGGAATCCACCACGCCCTTGATGAAGCGCAGGTACAGCGGCAGGAACGATTCGGCCTGGTCCATCACGAACACGCGCTGCACGTACAGCTTCAGGCCGCGTGGCGCTTCGCGCTGGTACAAATCGAAAGGTGCACGGGCCGGCACGTACAGCAACGAGCTGTACTCCAGCTTGCCTTCGACCTTGTTATGGCTCCAGCTCAGCGGGTTCTCGAAGTCGTGGGCGATGTGCTTGTAGAACTCCTGGTATTCCTCGTCTTTCACCTCGGTGCGCGGACGGGTCCACAAGGCACTGGCGCGGTTGACGGTTTCCCATTCCACTTCAGGCTTTTCTTCGCCTTCGGCAGCGGTGACTTCCTTCGGCAGCTCGATCGGCAGCGCGATATGGTCGGAGTACTTCTTGATGATGTTGCGCAAGCGCCAGCCATCGGCGAACTCGTCTTCGCCGGACTTGAGGTGCAGCACAATGCGGGTGCCGCGATCAGCCTTGTCGACGGTGGCGACTTCAAACTCGCCCTCGCCCTTGGACGACCAGTGCACGCCTTCGCTCGCAGCGAGGCCGGCACGGCGGCTGAACACTTCGACCTGGTCGGCAACGATGAACGCGGAATAGAAACCGACGCCGAACTGACCGATCAGGTGGGAATCTTTCTTCTGGTCGCCCGACAGGTTCTTCATGAAGTCGGCGGTGCCGGACTTGGCGATGGTGCCCAGGTGCGTGATCACCTCTTCGCGGCTCATGCCAATGCCGTTGTCTTCGAGGGTGACGGTTTTCGCGTCCTTGTCGAAGCTCACACGGATTTTCAGCTCAGCGCCGCCTTCCAGCAATTCAGGCTTGGAAAGGGCTTCGAAACGTAATTTGTCGACAGCATCAGAGGCGTTCGAAATCAACTCGCGAAGGAAAATTTCCTTATTGGAATACAGCGAGTGAATCATCAGGTGCAGCAGTTGCTTTACCTCGGTCTGGAAGCCCAGGGTTTCCTTTTGAGTTTCCACGCTCATGGTCATCAAACTCCAAGTGGATGGTGGTGTCCGCCTCGCTGAGATTGGCGGCGGGATGTCCTCAAGGTGGGGGCAACGCTGGTGATTTCAAGGGCGACCCGGTTTTGACGGCTCCTGGATCTTGAAATGGGCGCGGACGATGGCGATGGATTGGGCCTCGACGTCTTGTCAGGTGGTGATCGCAACGTTGGCCACCCGCCTCTGGCACCTGGCCGGGTACTGATGGAAATGTGTTGCGAAGAAATTGCCTGAGCCACGGATAATCGCTGCTTTAATACCCGACGGCGGTTCACGAAGAACAATGGCCGAGTAAAAAGGAGCGTCAATGCATCAGGTAAAGCTGCCATTAGGTGGAGCATTATGGATGGCAGCAAGCCTGCTTTCATTCATAGGCATGGCCGTCGCGGCCCGAGAGCTTTCCACGTTCATGTCGATCTTCGAGATCCTGTTTTTCAGGTCCTTGGTCGGACTGATCATTATTTTTCCGGTTATTTACCAACAGCGCGCCAAGCTCAAACAAGCCCGTGACCTGGGTCTACAGATTGGCAGGAACGCAGTTCACTTCGCCGGACAATATGCCTGGACCATTGGCGTGGCATCGCTTCCGTTGGTTAAGGTCTTTGCCCTGGAGTTCACCACCCCGATATGGGTTTCCCTCCTGGCGTTTTTATTCTTGAAGGAAAAACTCTCCACCGCCAGGGTACTCGCCGCCATCGGCGGTTTCCTGGGCGTCCTGGTCATTCTAAGGCCCGGCCTTGATAGCATTGAACCCGCCGCGTTTATCGTTCTTCTGGCCGCCATGGGCTACGCAACATCCATCATCATGGTGAAAAAACTGACGTTGACCAGCAGTCCCGCCATCATCGTGATCTGGATGGTGCTTCTACAATTGCCCTTGGGCCTTGGTCTGTCCCTGGCACAATGGCGTACCCCTACGCTCGCCTGCATCCCCTGGATCCTGCTGTTGGGCATAACGGGTTTAAGTGCACACTTCGCCATGGCCAAGGCACTGAGCGTCATGGAAGCCTCCATTGCCATCCCGATTGATTTTTTCAGGGTGCCACTCATTGCCGTCGTTGGTTTTTTTCTCTACAGCGAGCCTCTCGAAATCTGGGTATTGGTCGGCGCAGTGATTATCTTCGCCTCAAACTATCTGCCCTTCCGGGTCGAACAAAGGAACATGCCATCGTCAACTTCACCGAGCTCCGAGTGATCAGCTCAAGGGCGATCCGGTTTTGACGGCTCCTGGATCTTGAAATGTGCCCGGGCAGTGGCGATGGGTTCGGCCTCGACGTCTTGCCAGGCGGTGATCGCGACGTTGGCGACCCGCCGGCCCTGGCGCCAGACCTGGCATTTGGCGTAGGTGTCGCGAAACTGTCCGGTGCGCAGGTAATCCAGGGAGAAATCGATGATTTTCGGTATGCCCGGCGTGCCGGTGGCGATCAACAGATGCACGGCAGCGGCCAGTTCCATGAAACCGGCGATGACGCCGCCATGGATGGCCGGCAGTAAAGGGTTACCAATGTTGTCTTTGTTGGCCGGCAGGCGAAACACCAAGTCGTCGCCCTGGCGCGTGCATTCGACGCCGATGAGTTGCGCATAGGGAATCGAGGCGAGCAGCAGCGCGTAGTCGCCCTGCTCACAGGCGCGGCGCAGTTGTTCCTGAGTGGTATCGGTCATGGCTGGCCCACGGCGGTCATCGGGCTGGCCTTCCCCATGCCCCTGGCATGCTGGCCCAGGCGCATGAAGGTGCCCACCACATGCGCAATGGGTTTCTCGGGGTCGTCCTGATAGGCGAAACCCCGGCTGAAGATCACGTCCGGGGTGACCCGATAGCATTGCGCGAAGCCGTAGACATCCTTGTGGGGCTCGGCGGCGTGCATGTAGTCGATACGCAGGTCGAGGGTGGGACAGACTTCGAATTGCGGCAGCACACATAAGGTCGACATGCCGCACGCGGTGTCCATCAATGAGGTCAACGCCCCGCCATGGATGATGCCTGTCAGGGGATTGCCGACGATTTGCGGGCTGAACGGCAGGATGACCGTCAGCCCGTCACGGCTGGCGCTGTGCAGCTTCAAGCCCAGCACCTGGCAATGCCTGAGTGCGGATAAAAAGCGTGTCGCACGCTCAAAAACGGGGTCTTCGGCCATTTGATTAACGCTCCAGTGAGTGACGAGACCTGACGACAGGCGCGATCCACAAAGTTCCGTTGCAGTGCAAAGTTATATATCTGTTATGCAACAGGAACTTAATCCGAGGGGTGGCGTTCAAAAGGCCAGTAGTTATTTCCATAAGGAGAAACACCCCATGCGTAAGACTTTTGCTATTGCCTTGATGTTGGCCGCTTCCCTCGGTCTCGCTGCCTGCGATAAAAAATCCGAGGACAAAGCTCAAGATGCCCAACAACACGCTGAGCAAGCTCAGCAAGACATGAACAAAGCACAGGATAAAGTGAACGACGCGGCGAAAGAAAACGCCGAAGCCGCCAAAGCTCAGTCTGAATCGAACAGCGCCGCTCAGCAGGAACAAGCCCCTGCTCCTGCCGCGCCTAAAACCAACTGATACGGTTTTAGCGGCAAAAGAAAACCCGCCTGGTGCGGGTTTTCTTTTGCCTGCGATTTGGCGGCGTCGCCTGTCAGGCCGCTTCCTTGCCCACCTCGGACACTGGCGCTTCGGTGGGGGTATAGACCATCACATCCAGCACATCGGAGTGAAACTCGCGCTGGTACAACACAAACACCACGCCGGCACTCATCAACATGAATAACCAGGGGCTGACGAACCACGCCAACATGGTCATGCCGAAGTAATAGGCACGCAGGCCGAAGTTGAACTGGTTGGCGGCCATGGAGATCACTCGCGCCGCTCTTAGTGCAAAGGCCTTGCGCTCTTGCTCCGACACATGGCGCTCGCCGATCATCGGGGCCGAGCCAATCAGGACCGCCGCGAAGTTGTACTGGCGCATGCACCAACTGAACGTGAAGAACGCATACACGAACACCAGTGCCAGGCACAGCAACTTGACCTCCGCCATGCCCTGGGAAGCCTGCTGCACCATGGGGATGTCCGCCAGCAACGACACCGCCCGATCGGACGCCCCGAGTACTGTCAGGATACCGGCCAGGATGATCAGTGTGCTGGAGGCGAAAAAGGATGCGTTGCGCTCCAGGTTGCCGATCACGCTGGCATCGGCGATACGGTTCTCACGCAGCAGCATGCGGCGCATCCAGTCTTCGCGGTACAGGTGCATCACGCTGGCCAGGCAGGCCGTATCGCGCGCCTTCCAGGTGGCATAACGGGTGTAGCCCGCCCAGCAGATGATGAACCAGGCGGCGGCAAGCAGATGGATCAGGTTGGCTTGGATGAATGACATTCGATTTCCTGTGACGAAACAAAATCTGTGGCAATAGTATCAGCGAACCCTGTGGGAGCGAGCCTGCTCGCGATAGCGGTATAACGTTCACTTCGATGTCGGCAGCTCCAACGCTATCGCGAGCAGGCTCGCTCCCACAGTCCACGGAAAAAGACACTGCACTCAAAAAAAATGCCCCGTATCGATTGATACGGGGCATTTCGGGTTTTACCAGTGGACCTGTCGATCGCCGCTTAAGCCAACGCTTCGCTGCGTTTGCCCAGCAGGCGATCGCACACCACCGCGACCGCCAGGGTCATCACCGAAGGCACCAGCCAGGCCAGGCCTTGCTCGCTCAGCGGCAGATGGGCCAATTGCGTCGGCATCCAGTCCGCCAGGCCGGCGCCCTTGAGCGCATCGATCAGGCCAAACAGGAATGACACCAGCATCACCGGGCCAACGATGCGCCCCTGCTCGTGCCAGAAGTCCTTGCAGAAGCTCAGGGCCACCAGGGCGATGCACGGTGGGTAGATCGCGGTGAGGACCGGAATCGAGAAGGCGATCAGCTTGGTCAGGCCCAGGTTGGACACCAGCAGCGAAAAGGCCGCCAGGATCACGACCAGGGTCTTGTAGGACAGCGGCAGTACGCGGCTGAAGTACTCGGCGCAGGCGCAGGTCAGGCCGACAGCAGTCACCAGGCACGCCAGGGAGATCAGCACCGCCAGGAAACCGCTGCCCAGGCTGCCGAAGGTGTGTTGCACGTAGGCATGCAGCACAGCCGCGCCGTTGGTCGCGCCCATGGCCACTTCATGGCTGCCCGAACCCAGGCGGAACAGGCTGACGTAGACCAGCGCCAGGCCCACCCCGGCAATCAGCCCGGCGATGATCGCATAGCGGGTGATCAAGGCCGGCGACTCGACGCCCCGGGAACGGATCGCGTTGACGATGACAATGCCGAACACCAAGGCGCCCAGGGTATCCATGGTCAGGTAGCCATTGATGAACCCTTGGGAGAACGGTGCCGCGATGTACTCGGGGGTGGCCACGCCGATATCACCCGTGGGCAAGACAAACGCCGCGATGCCGAGCACGGCCAGGGCGATGATCTTCAGTGGCGCGAGGAAGCGTCCGACGGTGTCCAGCAGGCGGCCCGGGTAGAGCGAGATGAAAAACACCAGCAGGAAATACGCTGCGCTGTAGAGGAACAGCGCCAGCGGGCTTTCACCGGTCAACGGCGCCAAGCCGACTTCGAACGAAACGGTGGCGGTACGCGGCGTGGCGAACAACGGGCCGACGGCCAGGTAGCACACCGCCGCCAGCAAGCCGCCGGCGACCTTGCCGATGGGGCTGCTCAAGGCGTCCATCGCCCCGCCCACCTTGGCCAGTGCAACGACCGTGATGACCGGCAGCCCGACCGCCGTGATCAAAAAGCCCAGCGCCGCCATCCAGACATGAGGCCCGGACTGCAAACCGACGATAGGCGGGAAGATGATGTTGCCGGCCCCGACGAACAGGGCAAATGTCATGAAACCGAGCGCCAGGATGTCCTGGCCTTTCAACACTTTCATTAAGGAAACCACACTACTGAATCGGAATTTAGAGAGGGATTTCCCTTATGGGTGAGGGAAATGCTGCCGATCCGTATGGGACCGACCCGTTTAGCGCGGCGCTTCCTTGTGGGCAGCGGTCGCAAAAATGGCTGCTAGCCTAACGAATTTAGCGAGAGAACGCACTGTTAAGGGGCGAACTATCCGATGCACGACGTTCGTGTGTCGCGTTTACGTATCTATTTTCCTGCGAAGCCCCTGTGGCAAGGGCCTTTATCTGTGGAGCAAGGCTTTGTGGGAGCAAGGCTTGCCCGCGATGGCGTCAGCGTGAACTTGACAGATAGAACTGGGTCGCCTGCATCGCGGGCAAGCCTTGCTCCCACAAAGCCTTGCTCCCACAGAGTGGACTGCACCCCAAAAACCTTGCCCCTACGGCCCCAGAAACGACAAAGGCCACCCGAAGGTGGCCTTTGTTGCTGGAACAAAAAAGTCAGCCGAAGCTTACTTCTTCATTTCCCAGCCAGTCAGCTCGGCCAGGGCCTTGCCGATGTCTGCCAGCGAACGCACGGTTTTCACGCCTGCGTCTTGCAGAGCAGCGAATTTCTCGTCTGCAGTGCCTTTGCCGCCAGAGATGATTGCGCCAGCATGGCCCATGCGCTTGCCCGGAGGAGCAGTCACACCAGCGATGTAGGAAACAACCGGCTTGGTCACGTTGGCCTTGATGTAGGCAGCCGCTTCTTCTTCAGCCGAACCGCCGATCTCACCGATCATGACGATCGCTTCGGTCTTCGGGTCTTCCTGGAACAGCTTCAGGATGTCGATGAAGTTCGAGCCTGGGATCGGGTCACCGCCGATGCCGACGCAAGTCGACTGACCGAAACCGGCGTCAGTGGTCTGCTTCACAGCTTCGTAGGTCAGGGTGCCGGAACGGGAAACGATACCGACCTTGCCTGGCAAGTGAATGTGACCTGGCATGATGCCGATCTTGCATTCGCCTGGAGTGATCACGCCTGGGCAGTTAGGGCCGATCAGGGTGATACCCAGCTCGTCGCACTTGACCTTGGCTTCCAGCATGTCGATGGTCGGGATGCCTTCGGTGATGCAGACGATCAGCTTGATGCCGCCGAACGCTGCTTCAAGGATGGAGTCCTTGCAGAAAGGAGCTGGAACGTAGATCACGCTGGCGGTGGCGCCAGTGGCGGCTACAGCGTCTTTCACGGTGTTGAACACTGGCAGGCCCAGGTGCTCGGTGCCGCCCTTGCCCGGTGTTACGCCGCCAACCATCTTGGTGCCGTATTCGATGGCTTGCTGGGTGTGGAAACTACCTTGCGAACCGGTAATACCCTGGCAGATAACCTTGGTGTCTTTATTGATCAGGACGCTCATTATTTGCCCTCCGCAGCTTTGACAACTTGTTGAGCAGCGTCGGTCAGGCTGGTAGCAGCGATGATGTTCAAACCGCTTTCTGCCAGTACTTTAGCGCCCAGCTCAGCGTTGTTGCCTTCAAGGCGAACAACAACCGGGATTTTCACGCCAACTTCTTTCACGGCGCCGATGATGCCTTCGGCAATCATGTCGCAGCGAACGATGCCGCCGAAGATGTTGACCAGTACTGCAGCGACGTTGGTGTCGGACAGGATGATCTTGAACGCTTCGGTTACGCGTTCCTTGGTAGCACCACCGCCCACGTCGAGGAAGTTGGCTGGCTTGCCGCCATGCAGGTTGACGATGTCCATGGTACCCATGGCCAGGCCAGCACCGTTGACCATGCAGCCGATGTTACCTTCCAGGGCTACGTAGTTCAGTTCGAACTTGGCAGCGTGCGCTTCGCGCGGATCGTCTTGCGACGGATCGTGGAAAGTCTTCAGCTTAGGCTGACGGTACATGGCGTTGGCGTCGATGTTGATCTTGGCATCGAGGCAGTGCAGGTCGCCGTCGGCCTTGATCACCAGCGGGTTCACTTCCAGCAGCGCCAGGTCGTGATCCTTGAACAGCTTGGCCAGACCTACGAAGATCTTGGCGAACTGAGCAACTTGCTTGCCTTCCAGGCCCAGCTGGAATGCCAGCTCGCGACCCTGGAATGGCTGTGCGCCAACCAGTGGATCGATGGTGGCCTTGAGGATTTTCTCAGGGGTATCGTGAGCGATTTTCTCGATGTCCACGCCACCTTCGGTGGAAGCCATGAACACGATGCGGCGGCTCGAACGGTCAACGACAGCGCCCAGGTACAGCTCTTTAGCGATATCAGTGCACGATTCAACCAGGATCTTGGTCACTGGCTGACCGTTGGCGTCAGTCTGGTAAGTCACCAGACGCTTGCCCAGCCACTGCTGTGCGAAGGCTTTGGCGTCTTCTTTGCTGCGAACCAGCTTGACGCCGCCCGCTTTACCGCGACCACCGGCGTGAACCTGGGCTTTGACAACCCATTCGCTGCCGCCGATTTTGTCGCAAGCTTCTGCTGCCGCTTCCGGGGTGTCTACCGCGTAACCGGTGGATACTGGCAGGCCGTACTCAGCGAACAGCTGCTTACCCTGATACTCGTGAAGATTCATGCTTATTACCGTCTTCGTTAGGTACTGCGCATTCGGTGCTGCACCGTTCTGGTGCCGCACCACCTGTGACTGCTGCTTGCGTAGCGTTCCAGTTAACCGGTTCGGCTACGCAAGGCTGCGTCCAGCGGATATTCCGCGGTGAGTCTTGCTCGCAAGGCTCACGACGGGCCATACCGCCGTGGTTTCTTATTGTCTATTAACGCTTCTTGCGGTTGGCCACGTGGATGGCGCCGCCATTTACGGCCAGGGCCGCTTCGTGCAAGGCTTCGGACAGGGTCGGATGGGAGAAGACCATCATGCCCAGATCCTCAGCGCTGGTGCCGAATTCCATGCCGATCGCGCCTTGCTGTACCAGCTCGGCAGCGCTTGGGCCAATGACGTGAACGCCCAATACGCGATCCGTCTTGGCATCGGCGATGACTTTCACGAAACCACCGGTATCGTTGGCTGCCATGGCACGGCCACTGGCTGCAAACGGGAAGGTGCCGACGTTAACTTCAACGCCTTCGGCTTTCAAGGCCTGCTCGGTCTTGCCAACCCATGCGATTTCCGGGTGGGTGTAGATAACCGAAGGGATCAGGTCGTAGTTCATCTGGGCTTTGTGGCCCTTGATGCGCTCGACAACCATGATGCCTTCTTCGGATGCCTTGTGTGCCAGCATCATGCCGCGAACCACGTCACCGATGGCGAAGACGCCCGGAACTGCGGTTGCGCACTGGTCGTCGACGGCAATGAAGCCGCGCTCGTCGATTTCCACGCCGCTGTCGGCAGCCAACAGGTCGGTAGTCACAGGACGACGGCCGACCGCGACGATCAGCTTGTCGAAGGTGATGGTCTGTTCGCCGTTGGTGTCGGTGTAGGTCACCACGACTTCTTCGCCGTTGACCTTCGAACCGGTGACGCGAGCGCCCAGCTTGATGTCCAGGCCCTGTTTGGTCAGGGTTTTCAGCGCTTCCTTGGAAACCGCAGCGTCAGCGGCCATCAGGAAGGTGTCGAGGGCTTCCAGTACGGTCACTTGCGCACCCAGGCGCGACCATACCGAACCCAGCTCGAGGCCGATCACGCCAGCGCCGATCACGCCCAGGCGTTTTGGCACGGTCTGGAATTCCAGGGCACCGGTGGAGTCGACGATCACGTTCTGGTCGACCGGAGCCGGTGGAATGTCGATCGGACGCGAGCCTGGCGCCAGGATGACGTTCTCGGCTTCGATCACTTCAACCGAACCGTCTGGCTTGGTCACTTCGACTTTCTTGCCCATCAGCAACTTGCCGTGGCCTTCGATGGAGGTCACGCCGTTGGCCTTGAACAGGGTGGCGACACCGCTGGTCAGGTTCTTGACGATGCCAGCCTTGCGGCCAACCATCGCGGCGACGTCCATTTTCACTTCACCGGTAGAGATACCGTGAACGTTGAAGCTTTCTTTCGCTTCCTTGTATTTCCAGGAGCTGTCCAGCAGCGCCTTGGAAGGAATGCAACCGACGTTCAGGCAAGTACCGCCGAGGGCCAGCTTGCCCTCCTTGTCGGTGTATTTCTCGATGCAGGCAGTGGTAAGGCCCAGTTGCGCAGCCTTGATGGCCGCTACGTAGCCGCCAGGGCCCGCACCAATCACTACCACGTCGAATTTCTGAGTCATGAGTCATTCCTTTTCGAATCAAACCGGACGATCACTTGTGATGACCGTCGAGGGACGAAACCGGTTGTTTCAGCAAGAGGCCGGTCAAAACAGACCGGCCCTCGCGGCGAAAATCAGATATCCAGCAGCAGACGAGCCGGATCTTCAAGCAGGTTCTTGATGGTTACCAGGAACGTCACGGCTTCTTTGCCGTCGATCAGGCGGTGATCGTAGGACAGTGCCAGGTACATCATCGGACGAATCACGACCTGACCATTGATCGCCATAGGACGCTGCAGAATGTTGTGCATGCCCAGGATAGCCGCTTGTGGCGGGTTGACGATCGGGGTCGACATCATCGAACCGAATGTACCACCGTTGGTGATGGTGAACGTACCGCCGGTCATCTCTTCGATGGACAGCTTGCCGTCACGGGCCTTCTTGCCGAAGGTGGCGATGCCGCCTTCGATTTCGGCCAGGCTCATCAGTTCGGCGTTACGCAGTACCGGAACCACCAGGCCACGGTCGCTGGAAACAGCAACACCGATGTCGGCGTAGCCGTGGTAGACGATGTCGGAACCGTCGATCGACGCGTTGACGGCCGGGAAGCGTTTCAGCGCTTCGGTGGCAGCCTTGACGAAGAACGACATGAAGCCCAGGCGTACGCCGTTGTGGGACTTCTCGAACAGATCCTTGTACTTCGAACGCAGGGCCATGACTTCGGTCATGTCGACTTCGTTGAAAGTGGTCAGCATCGCCATGTTCGACTGGGCTTCTACCAGACGCTTGGCCACGGTAGCGCGAACGCGGGTCATCGGAACGCGTTTTTCAACGCGGTCACCGGCAGCGAACACCGGAGCGGCAGCAGCAGGTGCGGCAGGCTTGGCTGGCGCGGCGGCTGGAGCGGCTTTCTTGGCGGCAACGGCTGCAACCACGTCTTCCTTGGTCACGCGACCACCCTTGCCGGTGCCGGCAACGGAAGCGATGTTGATGCCATTCTCTTCAGCCAGCTTGCGAGCAGCAGGGGCAGCGACTGGATCGTCTTCGCCACCAGCGGCTGGAGCAGCAGCCTGGGCGGCAGCCGGTGCAGCGGCTGCTGGAGCGGCGGCAGCAGCGCCGCCCTCTTCGATCGAGCCCAGGACCTGGTTCGACAGAACGGTAGCGCCTTCCTCGGCAATGATTGCGCCCAGCACGCCGTCAGCTTCGGCCAATACTTCCAGCACGACCTTGTCGGTCTCGATGTCGACGATCAGGTCGTCACGCTTGACGGCCTCGCCTGGTTTCTTGTGCCAGGTGGCAACGGTGCCATCGGCAACCGATTCCGGGAATGACGGGGCTTTGATTTCGATAGCCATTATCTGTGGGTCCTTAAAATTCGGTTTCAGTCAGCGCGAAGGCGTTAAACAGTGAAGGCATCTTGCAGCAGTTTTTCCTGCTGCTCGGCGTGCATCGACGCATAACCACACGCAGGTGCAGCAGAAGCATCACGGCCGGCATATTCCAGGCCCAGGGCCTTGTTATGGTTGCCGATGCTGCGACGCAGGTGATGCTGGCTGCTGTACCACGCGCCTTGGTTCATCGGCTCTTCCTGACACCACACCACATGGGTGAGGTTGGTGTAAGGCGCGATGGCCTCCATCAGGTCTTCTTCCGGGAACGGGTAAAGCTGCTCGATACGCACGATGGCGATGTCTTCGCGGCCTTCGGCACGACGTTTTTCCAGCAGGTCGTAGTAGACCTTGCCGCTGCACATGACCAGGCGAGTGACCTTCGCCGCGTCCAGGGTGTCGATTTCCGAAATAACGGTCTGGAACGAGCCTTCGGCCAGATCCTCGAGCGTGGAGATCGCCAGTTTGTGACGCAGCAGCGACTTCGGTGTCAGCACGATCAGCGGCTTGCGCAGCGGACGGATGACCTGACGACGCAGCAGGTGGTAGATCTGTGCTGGCGTGGTCGGTACGCAAACCTGGACGTTGTGCTCGGCACACAGTTGCAGGTAACGCTCCAGACGTGCCGAAGAGTGCTCCGGCCCCTGCCCTTCATAACCGTGTGGCAACAGCATGGTCAGACCGCAGAGACGGCCCCACTTGTGCTCGCCGCTGGTGATGAACTGGTCGACAACCACCTGGGCACCGTTGGCGAAGTCGCCGAACTGGGCTTCCCAGATCACCAACGCCTCAGGCGTGGTGGTCGAGTAACCGTATTCGAACGCCAGCACGGCTTCTTCGGACAGGAACGAATCGTACAGGTCGAAACGTGGCTGGCCCTTGTACAGGTTTTGCAGCGGGACGTAGGTACCCGCGTCTTTCTGGTTGTGCAAGACAGCGTGACGGTGCGAGAACGTACCGCGACCGATGTCCTGACCCGTCATGCGAATCGGGTGGCCTTCGAACGCCAGGGTCGCGTACGCCATGGTTTCGGCGTAACCCCAGTTGATCGGCAGGCCGCCGGCTTGCATCTTCTGCCGGTCTTCGTAGATTTTCGCGACCTGGCGCTGAACCACGAAGCCTTCCGGAATTTCCAGCAGCTTGGCGGACAGTTCCTGCAAGGTTTTCAGATCGAAGCGAGTGTCGTGACGCGCGGTCCAGGCGTGGCCCAGATACGGACGCCAGTCCACGAACAACTCTTTGTTCGGCTCTTTGACCAGGCTTTTTACCACGTGCAGACCGTTGTCCAGCGCGTTGCGGTATTCATCGACTTTCGCCTGAACACGCTCAACGTCCAGCACACCGCTCTGGGTCAGATGATCGGCATACAGCTCACGGGTGGTGCGCTGTTTGGTGATCTGCTGATACATGATTGGCTGGGTGCCGCTTGGCTCGTCGGCCTCGTTGTGGCCGCGACGACGGTAGCAGACCAGGTCGATCACCACGTCACGCTTGAACTGCATGCGGTAGTCGATGGCCAGCTGGGTCACGAACAACACGGCTTCCGGATCATCACCATTCACATGGAGGATCGGCGCCTGGATCATCTTCGCAACGTCGGTCGCATACTCGGTGGAGCGCGAGTCCAGCGGATTGCTGATGGTGAAACCGACCTGGTTGTTGATCACGATGTGCACGGTGCCGCCGGTCTTGAAACCGCGGGTCTGCGACATCTGGAAGGTTTCCATGACCACGCCTTGACCGGCGAATGCCGCGTCACCGTGGATGGAGATCGGCAGTACCTTCTCGCCGGTAGGGTCGTTACGACGATCCTGACGGGCGCGGACCGAACCTTCGACCACTGGAGAAACGATTTCCAGGTGAGACGGGTTGAACGCCATGGCCAGGTGCACTTCGCCACCTGCAGTCATCACGTTGGACGAGAAGCCCTGGTGGTATTTCACGTCACCGGAACCCAGCTCGACCTTCTTCTTGCCTTCGAACTCGTCGAACAGCTCGCGCGGGTTCTTGCCGAAGGTGTTGACCAGCACGTTCAGGCGACCACGGTGGGCCATGCCGATCACGATTTCCTTGGTGCCGTAGGAACCGGAACGCTGGATCAACTCGTCGAGCATCGGAATCAGGCTCTCGCCGCCTTCCAGACCGAAACGCTTGGTACCCGGGTATTTGGTCCCGAGGTATTTTTCGAGGCCTTCGCCGGCGGTGACGCGCTCAAGCAGGTGGCTCTTGATGTCGACAGAGTACGTCGGACGGCCGCGCACGCTTTCCAGACGCTGCTGGAACCACTGGCGCTGCTCGGAATCGGTGATATGCGTAAACTCAGCGCCGATGGTGCGGCAATATGTCTGCTGCAACGCTTCGTGAATTTCGCGTAGGCTCGCTTCCTCTTTGCCGATGAACAGGTCGCCGGCACGGAAGGTCGTATCAAGATCGGCATTGGTCAAGCCGTAGTGAGTGATCGACAGGTCTGCAGGTGCAGGACGCTGCCACAGCCCCAGCGGGTCAAGCTGGGCTGACTGGTGGCCACGCATCCGGTAGGCCTGGATCAGTCGCAGCACTTCAACTTGCTTCTTCTCGTGTTCACTGCTCACGCTGCCGGCAGACACCGGTTGAGCGCGGCGCTGGTTCTTTGCCAGCAACACGAAATGATCGCGAATCGTCGAGTGCGAAACATCAGTGGCAGAGTTACCGTCAGCCGGCAACTTCTGAAAGTAGGTGCGCCATTCTTCTGGCACAGCGTTAGGGTCGTGCAGGTAGAGCTCGTAAAGCTCTTCCACATAGGCAGCGTTACCACCGGAAAGGTGGGCACTGTTCCACATGCGCTGCATCACGCTTTCTTGCATGCTTGGTCACCCTCGATTAGGGGAACACCATCGGCGAAAACACCGAGCAAACTTGCAGAAGTCCGAGTGCAGCGACTAAAACAAGCCACTTAGGATCACGCTGATAGTCCGGGTACCAGCCCGGATGCCCCTGCTTGTCTCATTTCTTCAAAATAAGAACCGCCGCTTTGTAAGCGGCTGTTCTGGTTATAGCCTCAGCGCGGGTTGAAGCCCGCGCCTGGCCTTCTACGGGTAAAGCGGTCCTACGGGTACAGCAGCTGAATCACACGCCGCTCTGCAGCAGCATGTTACGTACGTGACCGATGGCCTTAGTCGGGTTCAGGCCTTTCGGGCAGACGTTGACGCAGTTCATGATCCCGCGGCAGCGGAATACGCTGAACGGGTCATCCAGTGCAGCCAGACGCTCGGACGTCTTGGTGTCACGGCTGTCTGCCAGGAAGCGGTACGCTTGCAGCAGGGCGGCCGGACCCAGGAACTTGTCCGGGTTCCACCAGAAGGATGGGCACGAGGTCGAGCAGCAAGCGCACAGGATGCACTCGTACAGACCGTCGAGCTTCTCACGCTCTTCTGGGGACTGCAGACGCTCGATGGCCGGAGCCGGCGTGTCGTTCTGCAGGTATGGCTTCACCTTCTCGTATTGCTTGTAGAAGATGCTCATATCGACGACCAAGTCACGGATAACCGGCAAACCTGGCAACGGACGAACGATCAGCTTGTTGCCCTTGACCACCGCAGACAGCGGCGTGATGCAGGCCAGGCCGTTCTTGCCGTTGATATTCATGCCGTCGGAGCCGCAAACGCCCTCACGGCAAGAGCGACGATAGGAGAAACCCTCGTCCTGCTCTTTGATCAGGGCCAGCACGTCCAGCACCATCAGGTCTTTACCACCGGTATCGACCTGGAAATCCTGCATGAACGGCGCAGCGTCCTGATCAGGGTTGTAGCGATAAACACTGACTTGCAACATGGCGGCCACCCTTAATAAGTCCGAATCTTAGGTTCAAAAGTCGGAACAGTCTTCGGCGAGAAGTTCACAGCACGCTTGGTCACGCGCTTGTCACCCGGGAAGTAAAGGGTGTGGCACAGCCAGTTTTCGTCGTCACGATCTTCGAAGTCTTCACGGGCGTGAGCGCCGCGGGACTCTTTACGTACTTCGGCAGCAATGGCGGTAGCTTCAGCCACTTCCAGCAGGTTCTGCAATTCCAGCGCTTCGATACGGGCAGTGTTGAACGCCTGCGACTTATCGTTGATCTTCACGTTGGCGATTCGTTCACGCAATTGCGCCAGCTGGGCAATACCCTTCTGCATGTATTCGCCGGTACGGAATACACCGAAGTAGTTCTGCATGCAGTTTTGCAATTCGCGACGCAGGGTCGCCACGTCTTCGCCTTCGGTACGCTCGTTCAGAGCGGACAGACGCGCCAGGGCGGCTTCGATGTTGGCGTCGGTGGCATCGTCGTATTCGATACCGTCGGACAGGGCTTTTTCCAGGTGCAGGCCAGCAGCGCGACCGAAGACCACCAGGTCGAGCAACGAGTTGCCGCCCAGGCGGTTGGCACCGTGGACCGATACGCAGGCCACTTCACCCACTGCGAACAGGCCAGGGATGATTTCGTCCACGCCTTCGGCGTTCTGGGTGATTGCCTGGCCATGAATGTTGGTGGCAACGCCGCCCATCATATAGTGGCAGGTTGGAACTACTGGAACTGGCGCAACGACCGGGTCGACGTGAGCGAAGGTCTTGGACAGCTCGCAGATGCCTGGCAGGCGGCTGTGCAGCACTTCCTCGCCCAGGTGGTCGAGCTTGAGCATCACGTGGTCGCCATTCGGGCCACAGCCGTTACCGGCGATGATCTCTTTAACCATCGAACGGGCAACCACGTCACGACCGGCAAGGTCCTTGGCGTTCGGAGCATAACGCTCCATGAAACGCTCGCCGTGCTTGTTGATCAGGTAACCGCCTTCACCGCGGCAACCTTCGGTGACCAGTACACCGGCGCCGGCGATGCCGGTTGGGTGGAACTGCCACATTTCGATGTCTTGCACCGGTACGCCTGCACGCAGGGCCATGCCGACGCCGTCACCGGTGTTGATCAGGGCATTGGTGGTGGAGGCATAGATACGACCTGCACCGCCGGTCGCCAGTACGGTGGCCTTGGCGCGGATGTAGGTGGTTTCGCCGGTTTCGATGCAGATCGCGATCACGCCGACAAAAGCGCCATCCTGGTTCTTCACCAGATCGACAGCGTAGTACTCGTTCAGGAACACGGTACCGGCTTTCAGGTTGCCCTGGTAAAGGGTGTGCAACAGTGCGTGACCGGTACGGTCGGACGCTGCGCAAGTACGTGCAGCCTGACCGCCCTTGCCGTAGTCCTTGGACTGGCCACCGAACGGACGCTGGTAGATACGACCTTGCTCGGTACGCGAGAAAGGCATGCCCATGTGGTCCAGCTCGTAAACGGCAGCCGGGCCTTCCTGACACATGTATTCGATAGCGTCCTGGTCACCGATATAGTCGGAACCCTTGACGGTATCGTACATGTGCCAGCGCCAGTCGTCGTTCGGGTCGGCCGAAGCGATGGCGCAGGTGATGCCGCCCTGGGCGGAAACAGTGTGCGAACGGGTCGGGAAGACCTTGGTGATCACGGCAGTCTTGTGACCGCCCTGTGCCAGTTGCAGCGCCGCGCGCATGCCGGCACCGCCACCACCAATGATGATGGCGTCGAAAGAAATCGTTGGAATGTTAGCCATGGATCAGATACCCCAGAGAATCTGCACACCCCAGACGAAGTAAGCGAACATCGCAACGCCGCATACTGCCTGGAAGAGGAAACGTACGGCAGTCGCCGACTTGCCGAACGCCATTGGCGTCAGGTAGTCGGTCGCGATGGTCCACATGCCGACCCAGGCGTGAGCGCCCAGTGCGACAAGTGCCAGCAGACTGAAGATGCGCATCCAGTTGTTTGCGAACAGTTCATGCCATTGGGCGTAGCCAATGCCAGGGTTTGCCACGACATATCCGATCAGGAAAATGAAGTAAGCCGCGAGAACGACCGCAGACACACGCTGGGCCATCCAGTCGTAGAGGCCCGAACGCGAAAGGTTCGTGACGTTGGTTACCATATCCAGACTCCTGCCAGAACGATCAGCACCGCAGACACGGCGATAATGATTTTCGAGCCCAGCTTGCCGCCTTCCAGCGTCTCACCGATGCCCATGTCCATGATCAAATGGCGCACACCGGCAACCAAGTGATACAGCAAGGCGGACAGGATGCCCCAAATCACTAGCTTGGCTAGCGGACTGGTCAGACACGCTTTCACCTGACCGAAGCCTTCTTCCGAATCGAGCGACTTGTCCAATGCATAAAGCATGATGGCCAGGCTGACGAAGAGGATGACACCGGAAATACGGTGAAGAATGGACGTGTAAGCAGTGACTGGGAGTTTGATGGTCCTTAGGTCTAGGTTTACAGGTCGTTGGCTTTTCACGGCTTTTTTTTCACACTGAAGAGCCCCTAACAATCAGGGCAAAGTTGTTGGGGCGCGCACTGGTCAGGTACTCACCACCCAGGGAGTGACGACCCCCAAGAAAGCAGGCCCAAAAGCCCCTGGCGGTCGGTGGCCGAGTATAGACAGTTAGGCTACTAATGACAACGCGTTCACCTTCCCCTAATAGCGCATTGCACATATGGCGTAAAAGGCGTAAACGGCAGGCAATTTCGCGGAAAAAGTCCGGTTAAAGCCTTCTGGAGCAAGACTTTAGGCAAATTGACTTTCGGATTTATCTCACTATAGTGGTGCGGGCCCTGCGTGGGGGGTCTGTCTGATGATTTCAAGCATTAATAGGAGGCCACATGGCTGACAAAAAAGCGCAGTTGATCATCGAGGGCGCAGCCCCCGTCGAGCTGCCCATTTTAACCGGCACCGTTGGTCCCGATGTAATCGACGTACGGGGCCTGACGGCCACGGGCCGTTTCACCTTTGACCCAGGTTTCATGTCGACCGCCTCGTGCGAGTCGAAGATCACCTACATCGACGGCGACAACGGCATCCTGCTGCACCGCGGCTACCCGATCGAGCAACTGGCTGAAAAATCGGACTACCTGGAAACCTGCTACCTGCTGCTCAATGGCGAGCTGCCAACCGCAGAGCAAAAGGCCCAGTTCGTCAGCACCGTGAAGAACCACACCATGGTTCACGAGCAGTTGAAGACCTTCTTCAACGGCTTCCGTCGCGATGCCCACCCGATGGCCGTCATGTGCGGCGTTGTCGGCGCCCTCTCGGCCTTCTACCACGACTCCCTGGACATCAATAACCCCCAGCATCGCGAAATCTCCGCGATCCGCCTGGTGGCGAAGATGCCGACCCTGGCAGCCATGGTCTACAAGTACTCCATGGGCCAGCCCATGATGTACCCGCGCAACGACCTGACCTATGCAGAGAACTTCCTGCATATGATGTTCAACACCCCGTGCGAGATCAAACCGATCAGCCCGGTGCTCGCCAAGGCCATGGACCGGATCTTCATCCTCCATGCCGACCACGAGCAGAACGCCTCCACGTCCACCGTGCGCCTGGCCGGCTCCTCGGGTGCCAACCCGTTCGCCTGTATCGCCGCCGGTATCGCCGCGCTCTGGGGCCCTGCCCACGGCGGTGCCAACGAAGCGGTACTGACCATGCTCGATGAAATCGGCGATGTCTCCAACATCGACAAGTTCATCGCCAAGGCCAAGGACAAGAACGATCCGTTCAAGCTGATGGGCTTCGGTCACCGGGTCTACAAGAACCGCGACCCGCGCGCCACCGTCATGAAGCAGACCTGCGACGAAGTGCTCAAGGAACTGGGGATCACAAACGATCCGCAACTCGAACTGGCCATGCGCCTGGAAGAGATCGCCCTGACCGACCCATACTTCATCGAGCGCTCGCTGTACCCGAACGTCGACTTCTACTCGGGGATCATCCTCAAGGCGATCGGCATTCCAACCAGCATGTTCACCGTGATCTTCGCCCTGGCGCGGACCGTCGGCTGGATTTCCCACTGGAAGGAAATGCTCTCCAGCCCGTACAAGATCGGCCGTCCGCGCCAGCTGTACACCGGCTACGAGTCGCGTGACATTACTCAGCTGGAAGACCGCAAGTAAGGCCTGCCTTGCCATAGGTTCCACGCTGCACTGAAACAGCCCCTGCTTCTTATATAAGAGCAGGGGCTGTTTTGTTTAGGCCCTCTTTGATATCTGCGGCGACTGGTCCGACACCTTCGCGAGCGAGCTCGCTCCCACATTGGACCCTGTGTATGACGCAAATCCCCTGTGGGAGCGTAATGTTGTTCACTTAAGGAAACGGCGCTTTTCCGAGGGAGCGCCGTTTCCTTTGGGGTTGGGTTGGGTTGAGTTGGATTGGGTACATATCCGTTGCTGCGGTAACGGCTGCTTAGGGTTCCGCCCTGACGGCGGCTCACTTTTGAGAAGCGCAAAAGTAAGCAAAACGCTCTTGCCCCACCACTTGGCACCTCGCCTAGGCTCGGTGTGCCCTCACTCCGGCATTGCTCCGTGGGCCGCCGCGAAGGGCCATCCATGGCCCAGCGCGGCTATCCCGGCATCCATGCCGGGATGCCCACTCCACAATGCCTGCGTTCGGCCATCGTGGTTAACGGGGCGCCCCAGATCAAGATCAGAAGCGAGGCGGCCTGACAGCCGACCTGTCTCTGGCGGCTGTGCTTCAATCCAACTGTATGGGAGCGAGTCTGCTCGCGAAGGCGATGGCACATGCGTTGAAGATGCTGACTGCTCCGACCTCTTCGCGAGCAAGCCCGCTCCCACAGGGGAAACGCGGTCCCACCAAGAACCAGGTCGGCTGTTAGGCCGCCTCGCGGCGGACGTTGATCTCGGGAGCCCCGTTAACCACGATGGCCGAACGCAGGCATTGCGCAGTGGGCATCCCGGCATGGATGCCGGGATAGCCGCGCTGGGCCATGGATGGCCCTTCGCGGCGGGCCCACGGAGCAATGCCGGAGTGAGGGCATGCCGAGCCTAGGCGAGGCACCGAGTGGTGGGGCAAAAGCGTTTTGCTTACTTTTGCGCTTCTCAAAAGTGAGCCGCCGTCAGGGCGGAACCCTAAGCGGCCGTTACCGCAGCAATGGATATGTACTCAATCAGACCGCCATCGCGAGCAAGCTCGCTCCCACAGAGGTACCCGTCACCCGATCAGGCCCGGAACTGCCCCAGACTCGCCTTCAACTGCGCCGCCAACCCATCCAGGACCTTGCCGCTGGCCGTGGTCTCGACCACAGCCTGGGCCGCCTTCTCGGCCTGGGCATGGATGGTTTCCACCCGCCCACGCACTGCTTGCGCGCCCTGGGCCTGATGGGCCGCCGCCTGGGTCGCCAGGCCAATGGCCGCATGCACCTGCTCGACAGACGCCTGAACCGACTGCTGCAACCGCGCACTGTCTCGCAGCACCAACAAGCCCTCACTGGCCTGGCGCCCGGCCTGGCCGATAGCGGCCACGGCCTCGCGAGCGCCCTGCTGCAAGGCCACGATGTGCGCCTGGATATCGCCCGTTGAGCTTTGGGTCTTGCTCGCCAACGCCCGCACCTCATCCGCCACCACGGCAAACCCGCGCCCGGTTTCCCCGGCACGTGCCGCCTCGATGGCCGCGTTCAAGGCCAGCAAGTTGGTCTGCTCGGCGATGCCGTGGATCACCGTCAGCACCACTTCGATCTGCTCGCTCTGCTGCGCCAGCCTCTCGATCACTTTCGCCCCAGTGTCTACCTGCCCGGCCAACGCCTCGATCAAGCTGCCGACCTTGGCCGAAGTGCGGGTGTTTTCATCGGTGGCCTGGCGGATCTCCACCACCTGCTGCAAGGCCGCCTGCATCGCCTGGCTTTCCGATTGAGCTTCATCCGCCATTTGCGACAGCGCCCGCAGACTCTCGGCCACTTCATCACGCTGCATCCCGGCCGCCGCATCGGCACCGGAGTTGCGCAAGGTCATCGCACCGATTTCCACACCGGTACGCTGGGCCACATCGCCCGCCTCGCGCACGATGGGTTGCAACTTATCCACAAAGCGATTGACCGCTGACGCCATGTCGCCGATTTCGTCCTTGCTGTTGATTTGCACGCGCTTGGTCAGATCACCCTCGCCTGCCGCCAGGTCGTTCATGGCCGCGATCAGCAACTTCAAGCGATTGACCACCCGACGCCCCAGCACCACGGCCAGCAGGGCCAGCACACCAAAGCCCACCAGCGCCAGCCCCAGGCCGATGCGCCAGCGCAAGGTGCCTGCCGCTTCCTGCACGGTGCTGGCGGTGTTGGTCTGCATCTGTGTGGCGGTGGCCTGGGCCGACTCCAGACGACCGCGCATGGCCGTGGCGCTGTCGGCCGCCGCCCCCTTGAGGCTGTCACCGACCAACTGGTCGCTGCTGGCGATCAAGGCCGAGAAGCGCTGGTCCAACGCTTTCAGGTCGGCTTCAACGGAAGCCGTGGAAACGCCCATCAACACTTTGCCAATCTCTACGCCGTTGGGGCTGATCGAGGCTTCGAGGTAATACACCGACGGGTCGCTCTTCGCCGCATCCAGCACTTTGTCCAACGCCCGCTCGCCCTTGCCTTTTTCCAGCAGCGCCTTGTTGATCGGGTTTTCCCGGTTCAGGTAGCGGGTCAGGTGCTCACCATTGGCGTCATCATAGATAACGAACAGCACATTGGGATTGCGCTGGGCCCGGCGGGCGAATTCGGAAAGGGTCGGTATGTCGCTGTCCCACATGGCGCGGGGCGCGACCGAGGCCAGGAGTTGCGCCATATCGTTGGCGGAGTCCTTGAGCGATTGCTCGAGTGTCGTGCGCAACTGCGCCTGTTCGTCCTTCAGGCGCGTCGACAACCCGACGGTGAGGCGCTGACGAGTGCTGGCAGACAAACTGTCCAGGCTTGAGGTGACCTCGCGCCCAGCCTGCTCAAGCTCGCCAGACAATTTCTGACTATCAACCCCCAGCCGAGCCCCTAGCTCGGCCTCCAGCGCGGTGACCGTGCTTCGAGTCAGCGCGACGGCCACGAGCACTTGCACCAAAAGGGCGATACCCAGGGTAACGAACACAGGCCGCAACAGACGGCTTTGTAACAGTGAGAGAACGGCCGACACAGGGGAATCCCTCTACTAAACGCCATTAAATTGATGGCACTTCAAAGAAGTACTTATTATTAACGATGCATAGCAAAGGTCGTGCCGTTCGACCGGCAGAGACGACAAAGGCCCCAAACAAGGGGCCTTTGTGTTTTACATCAACGACTTATCAGGCAAACGGGTGACGCAGAACGATGGTTTCGTTGCGGTCCGGCCCCGTCGAAATAATGTCGATCGGCGCACCGACCAACTCTTCGACGCGCTTGATGTAGTTGCGAGCCGCCACTGGCAGCTCTTCCAGGGTCTTGGCACCCACGGTCGATTCGGTCCAGCCTGGCATCTGCTCGTACACCGGCTCCAGGCCGATGTAGCTGTCGGCGTCGGTCGGTGCGTCGATGACGGCGCCGTCCTGATTTTTGTAGCCCACGCAGATGTTGATGGTTTCCAGGCCGTCCAGCACGTCCAGCTTGGTCAGGCACAGGCCCGAGATGCTGTTGACGTCGATGGCGCGACGCAGGATGACGGCATCGAACCAGCCACAACGACGGGCACGGCCGGTGGTAGCACCGAACTCGTGGCCACGCTTGGCCAGGAAGGCGCCGACGTCGTCGAACAGCTCAGTCGGGAATGGACCCGAACCCACGCGAGTGGTGTAGGCCTTGGTGATACCCAGGATGTAGTCCAGGTACATCGGACCGAAACCCGAACCGGTGGCGATGCCGCCGGCGGTGGTGTTGGAGCTGGTGACGTACGGGTAGGTGCCGTGGTCGATGTCCAGCAGCGAACCCTGGGCACCTTCGAACATGATGTCCTTGCCTGCGCGACGCAGCTCGTGCAGCTCGGCAGTGACGTCGAGCATCATCGGCTTGAGCAGCTCGGCGTACTCCATGCACTCGTCCAGGGTTTTCTGGAAGTCGATGGCCGGTTCTTTGTAGTAATTGACCAGGACGAAGTTGTGGTAGTCCAGCAACTCGCCCAGCTTGGCGGCGAAACGCTCACGGTGGAACAGGTCACCGATGCGCAGGCCACGACGAGCCACCTTGTCTTCGTAGGCCGGGCCGATGCCGCGACCGGTGGTGCCGATCTTCAGCTCGCCACGGGCCTTTTCACGGGCCTGGTCCAGCGCGACGTGATAGGACAGGATCAGCGGGCAGGACGGGCTGATACGCAGGCGCTCGCGCACCGGTACGCCTTTTTCTTCCAGCTTGATGATTTCCCGCAGCAAGGCGTCGGGAGCAACCACCACACCGTTGCCGATCAGGCACTGTACGCCTTCGCGCAGCACGCCCGACGGAATCAGGTGCAGGACGGTTTTTTCACCGTCGATCACCAAGGTGTGACCTGCGTTGTGGCCACCCTGGTAGCGCACTACGGCGGCAGCATGTTCGGTCAGCAGATCAACGATCTTGCCTTTGCCCTCATCACCCCACTGGGTGCCCAGGACTACGACATTCTTACCCATAACACTTGTCCTCATTCGCGCAAACTTGGTGCCGGCCGCAGCCGGCAGGAAAACTCAAGAAGCCAGCGGCAATACTTGCCAAAGCCCGTTCTGCTGAATCAATTGCCGGTCGCAGTCCGCTTCACGGGCGGCGGCCAAAGGTTGCCCAGGCAAGGCCTGGACGACACGCTGACCCTCACTGCGCAACTGGCAGACTGCTTGCCAGAGTGCCGCATCCGTACTGTCAGGCATCCAGATACCGCCAGACGGTAGCTCGACTTCAGCACGCCCCAGGGTCACCAGGGTTTTCAAATCGGTAGAGAAACCGGTCGCCGGACGGGCACGACCAAAGTCGGCACCGATGTCGTCATAACGGCCGCCCTGGGCGATGGATTGACCCACGCCCGGTACGAACACAGCGAACACGACGCCCGTGTGGTAGTGATAGCCGCGCAACTCACCCAAGTCGAAATACAGCGGCAACTCAGGGAAGCGCACCGACAGACGCTCGGCAATCGCCAACAAGTCGTCCAGCGCCGCCAACACAGGCGCCGGCGCGCGGGCCAGACGCTCACGGGCAGCGGCCAATACTTCACGTCCGCCACACAGGTCCACCAGCGCCCGCAGCATGCCCGACAGATCGGCCGGCAGGCCCTCGGTCAGGCTGATGACCTCGTCGATAGCCTTGCGTTGCAGGGCATCGAACAGCTGTTGCTCCACTTCGCCGGACAAACCGGCCGCACGGGCCAGGCCGCGATAGATGCCAACATGCCCCAGGTCCATATGGACATCCGGCACGTCAGCCAGTTGCAGCATGGCCAACATCAGGCTGATGACTTCTACGTCGCTGCTCGGGCTGGCATCGCCATACAACTCGGCGCCCAGCTGGATCGGGCTGCGCGAAGACGACAAGGCACGCGGCTGGGCATGCAGCACACTGCCGGCGTAGCACAGGCGGCTCGGACCTTCACGGCGCAGGGTGTGGGCATCGATGCGCGCCACTTGCGGCGTGATGTCGGCCCGAAAGCCCATCTGCCGCCCCGACTGCGGGTCGATAACCTTGAAGGTGCGCAGGTCCAGGTCCTGGCCCGCGCCGGTGAGCAGGGATTCCAGGTACTCGATATGCGGGGTGACGACGAACTCGTAACCCCAACTCTGGAACAGATCCAACACCTGACGACGCGCTACTTCGATACGCGCAGCTTCCGGTGGCAGTACTTCTTCGATGCCATCTGGCAGCAGCCAGCGGTCTACCGTTGCCATTACGCCATTCCCCTATGGTCCGGGCGGCCAGCTTTCGGGCTGGCCTTGAGTGAAGCAGAAAATGCCTGCGCCAGGCGCGCATCCTGGGCAAAAAACGCGCAAGAGCGACGTGACGAATGGCCCACAATCGGCCTCGCCCGGCACTTCCCTCGAAAAACCTGTCGGGTCGTTCAACCCGACGCCTGCACCTATAAACCGCAATCGAACGTGCAGACGCAAAAAAGCCGGGAATTTCCCGGCTGCCGCATCATACACACGTTTTCCCAAAGGATCACCCCGCCCGACGCTTTAGCCGCCGGGCGGAGTGTCTCAGGTCAACGTCGCATCAAGGCTTGGACTTTTCCAGGTAGTGGAAGAAGTCGCTGCTTGGGTCCAGGACCAGGACGTCGGATTTGTTCGCGAAGCTTTCACGGTAGGCACGCAGGCTACGGTAGAACGCGTAGAACTCCTGATCCTGACCGTAGGCCTTGGAGTAGATCGAAGCGGCCTGGGCATCACCATCACCACGGACCTCTTCCGATTCACGATAGGCTTCGGCCAGCAGCACGCGGCGTTGGCGATCGGCGTCGGCACGGATGCCTTCGGCCAGCTCGTTACCCTTGGCGCGGTGCTCGCGGGCTTCACGCTCACGCTCGGTGCTCATGCGCTCGAACACGCTGCGGTTCACTTCCTTCGGCAGGTCGATGGCCTTGACCCGGACATCGACCACTTCGATACCCAGCTCTTTTTCCGCCATCGCATTCAGCGAACGGGTGATGTCGGCCATGAGCGCATCACGCTCACCGGAAACCACTTCATGCAGCGTGCGCTTACCGAACTGGTCACGCAGGCCCGATTCCAGACGACGGGACAGACGCTCGTCGGCGATCTGCTTCAGACCAGAGGTCGCGGTGTAGAAGCGCTCGGCATCCTTCACACGCCACTTGGCATAGGCATCCACCATCACGGCTTTCTTTTCCAGCGTCAGGAAGCGTTGCGTCGGCGCATCCAGCGTCATCAGGCGAGCGTCGAACTTGCGCACCTTGTTGACGTACGGCACCTTCACATGCAGCCCTGGCTGGACATCAGCCTGGACCACGCGACCGAATTGCAGCAACACCGCACGCTCGGTCTGAGCCACGATGTAGAAGCAGTTCCAGGCAGCGATCGCCACGACGACACCGACAATAAGGGCGATCAGCGATTTATTGCTCATCAGCGACTCTCCCTGGTACGTGCTTGCTGTTGTTGCAGGTCCGCCGCCGCACGGGTGCCGGCCTCATTGCTGGCCGCCGCCGAGCTGGTCGGTGGCGTGCTGGTGTTGCGACCGCTCTCGACCATCTTGTCCAGCGGCAGGTACAGCAGATTGCTCTGGCCGTTCTTGTTGCCGGTCACGAGGACCTTGCTGGTGTTGCTGAAGACTTCCTGCATGGTGTCCAGGTACAGACGTTGGCGGGTCACTTCAGGGGCCTTGCGATACTCGGCCACCAGCTTGGTGAAACGATCAGCCTCACCCTTGGCACGGGAGACCACTTCATCACGGTAACCGTTGGCATCCTCGATGATGCGCTGGGCCTGACCACGGGCTTCCGGCACGACGCCGTTGGCATAGGTTTCGGCCTGGTTGCGCGAACGCTGCTCGTCTTCACGGGCACGGATCACGTCGTCGAAGGCTTCCTGGACCTCACGCGGGGCTGCCGCGCTCTGGACGTTGACCTGGGTGACGGTGATACCGGTGCGATAGGTATCGAGGAACCGCTGCAGGCGCTCCTTGATTTCGCTGGCCATCAGTTCACGACCTTCAGTCAGCACCTGGTCCATGGCGGTGGAACCCACCACATGGCGCAAGGCACTTTCGGTCGCGTGCTGCAGGCTGATTTCCGGCTGGTCGACGTTCAGCACGAAGTCCTGCAGGTTGGTGATCTTGTATTGCACGGTCAGCGGCACTTCGACGATGTTCTCGTCTTCGGTCAGCATCTGGCCCTGCTTGGTGTACGCCCGCTCACGCGTGACGTTCTCCATGTACTTCTGGTCGATCGGCGGGAAATAGATGTTCAAGCCCGGGCCAACCGTCTCGTAGTACTTGCCGAAGCGCAGCACCACGGCCTGCTCCTGCTCGTCCACGACATAGACCGCGCTGTACAGCCAGACAGCCGCCAGCACGACCAGACCGATGCCGAGCAGGCCAAAACCGCCGCCCTTGCCCGGACGACCGCCACCCTCGTCACCGCGTTTTTTACCACCACCGAACAAACCGTTCAGGCTTTCCTGCAGCTTTCGGAAGGCCTCGTCGAGATCCGGCGGCCCCTTGCGGTCGCCGTTGTTACGACGTTTGCCACCCCAAGGATCCTGATTATTCGAGTTGCCACCCGGCTCATTCCAAGCCATAGCGCTCTCCATCTGATAAAGCAAAGACGCACCCACGGCGCGCCGACCAATGCTACAGAATGCCTGACACAGCTTTCTCAGGCTTTTATTGCAAAGTGTGTTGCTCGATGAATTCCATCGGTTGCAGCCCTTCGCGACTGACCAGCCGATTGAGCTCCGCCCGAGGCAGGCGAACAGCCAGCAGGCAGACGCCTTCGTCGTCGTGTTCTTCTTTTTGCACGGCCCCCAACTCAAAGAACTGGGCTCGCAGCCGGGCGAAACGTTGCGGCAACTTCAGGGTGCCGACAAACAGATCGTTGCCCAACAGCTCGGCCACGGCCTGCTTGAGCAGGTCCAGGCCGGTGCCATCACGGGCCGACAGCCAGACCCTTTGCGGCTTGCCGTCGGCATCGCGCTGGATCTGCGGCTCCACGCCTTCGAGCAAATCGAGTTTGTTGTATACCTCGAGGATCGGCAAGTCCTGGGCTCCGATCTCGCCCAGCACCACCATCACCTGCTCGATCTGCAGCATCCGGTCCGGCTCGGCGGCATCGATCACGTGCAGCAGCAGGTCGGAGTTGCTCGACTCTTCGAGCGTAGCCCGAAAAGCCTCGACCAGCTTGTGCGGCAAATGACGAATGAAGCCCACGGTGTCGGCCAGCACGATCGGCCCGAGGTCGTCCAGGTCGAGCCGGCGCAGGGTCGGGTCGAGCGTGGCAAACAACTGGTCGGCGGCGTAGACGTCGGATTGGGTGACGTTATTGAACAGGGTCGATTTGCCGGCGTTGGTATAACCCACCAGTGAAACCGTCGGGATATCTGCCCGTTTGCGGCCGCGTCGCGACTGCTCGCGCTGGCTGCGGACCTTTTCCAGCCGCCCCTTGATCTGGCGCAGGCGCACCCGCAACAGGCGCCGGTCGGTTTCCAGCTGGGTTTCACCCGGGCCGCGCAGGCCAATACCGCCTTTTTGCCGCTCAAGGTGAGTCCAGCCGCGAACCAGGCGCGTACTCATGTGTTCAAGCTGGGCCAGTTCGACCTGGAGCTTGCCTTCATGGGTGCGGGCACGTTGGGCGAAAATATCGAGGATCAGCCCCGTACGGTCGATCACGCGACACTCGAAGACACGTTCGAGGTTACGCTCCTGACTGGGCGTGAGGATGTGATTGAAAATCACCAGATCGACCTGTTCGGCCTTGACCAGGTCGCGCAACTCCTCGACCTTGCCACTGCCGATCAGGAACTTGGCGGTTGGCCGATGACGCGGCACGTTGAAAAACGCGACGGTCTCGGCGCCGGCCGAAAGTGCCAATTCCTGAAACTCCTGCGGATCTTCGCGCGCCTCAGGGTCCTGTCCATCCAAGTGAACGAGAATGGCCCGTTCACCACCACCGTGGCGCTCAAAGAACAAAGGAGGCTCCTATCAGGCGTTACCCGGTTCAGCGTCACCGCCTTCGGATTCGGTTGCACTAGGCAGACGAATTGGACGAACTGGCACGACTGTCGAGATCGCGTGCTTGTAGACCATTTGGCTGACGGTGTTTTTCAGAAGGATGACGAACTGGTCGAAAGACTCGATCGTGCCTTGCAGTTTGATCCCGTTGACCAGATAGATGGACACCCCAACTTTCTCTTTACGTAAAGTGTTCAAGTAAGGGTCTTGTAGCGAATGCCCTTTTGACATGTGCCGCACTCCTTTAAGGATCAATAATAAAAATCGGAATCAGATGGCTTGGGCCGTCACACCCCCAAGGATAGACGGCAATTGCAAGGACTCAGCTCAATATGGAGATGGTCCCAAGGTATTTCAAGGCGCGTGGCAGATTGTCGCAATCGAGACTGTCGAGCCAATGCAAGTCAGTCCAGCTGCGCAGCCAGGTGAACTGGCGTTTCGCCAATTGGCGCGTGGCTATGATCCCACGCTCCTGCATCTCGGCTGACGTCAGCTTGCCGTCCAGGTAATCCCAGACTTGTCGATAACCTACCGCACGTATAGACGGCAACCCGGCATGCAGGTCACTTCGCTCACGCAGGGCTACGACCTCGTCTATGAACCCCTGTTCCAACATTAATGTGAATCTTTGTTCAATTCGCCGATGCAGCACTTGCCGGTTCGCCGGAGCGATGGCCAGATTCGCGACAGTATAGGGCAATTGTTGCAGTCCCGAAGCGGCTGCTTCAGTACTTTGCGCAGATTGTCGCTGGCGCAGGGCGGTCATGCTCTGGCCGCTGACCCGATAAACCTCCAGGGCCCGACTGAGTCGCTGCGGGTCATTGGGGTGAATACGCGCCGCCGATTCCGGATCGATGATCGCCAATTGCTCGTGCAGGGCTTGCCAGCCAAGGCGCGCGGCCTCTTCTTCGATCTGCGCGCGCACCTCGGGATCGGCCGCCGGCATGTCCGCCAGCCCGTCGACCAAAGCCTTGTAATACAGCATCGTGCCGCCCACCAGCAGCGGGATCTTGCCCCGCGCCGTGATCTCGGCCATGGCCTGGAGCGCGTCACGACGGAAATCGGCCGCCGAATAAGCCTCGGCCGGGTCGAGGATGTCGATCAGGCGATGGGGAAATTCGGCCAGCAGTTCTTTCGACGGCTTGGCGGTGCCGATGTCCATGCCCCGGTAGACCAGGGCCGAATCGACGCTGATCAACTCGCAGGGCAGGACTTTGGTCAATTCGATGGCCAGGTCGGTCTTGCCGGCAGCGGTCGGTCCCATCAGGAAAATCGCGGGGGGTAACTGGCTCATCAACGACCGCGCAGGAACAGTTTGTCCAGGTCGTCCAGACCCAGTTGGGTCCAGGTCGGCCGGCCATGGTTGCATTGGCCGCTGCGTTCGGTGTTTTCCATGTCCCGCAGCAGGCCGTTCATTTCCGGCAGGGCCAGGCGCCGGTTGGCGCGGATTGCGCCGTGGCAGGCCATGGTGCCGAGCAGTTCGTTCAGGTGCGCCTGGATGCGGTCGCTGGTGCCGTACTCCATCAAGTCCGCCAGCACGTCGCTGACCAGGCGATTGGCCTCGGCCTGTTTCAACAGGGCCGGGATCTGGCGGATCGCCAGGGTTTCCGGGCCCAGGCGCTGCAATTCGAAGCCCAGGCGCTGGAACCAGGCCACATGTTCTTCGGCGCAATCGGCTTCGCGCTGGCTGACGGCCAGGGACTCGGGCACCAACAACGGCTGGCCGCTCAAGCCTTCGCTGGCCATGGCGATTTTCAGCCGCTCGTACATGATCCGCTCATGGGCGGCGTGCATGTCCACCAGGACCAGGCCCTGGGCATTTTCCGAGAGGATATAAATGCCTTTGAGTTGCGCCAGGGCATAGCCCAGCGGCGGGATATCGCCCTGGCCGTCGGGCATCGCCGCCGCTCCGGCTTCCGGCAAGGGTTTGAAGAACTCGCGATAGGCCGCCTGGGCCTCGCCTGCCGGCACGTTGGATTGCGGGCGCGGGCTGTATTGATATTGATAGCCGCTGCCGGCACCGCTGCCGGCCGTGTTGTAGCTCGGCTGAGGCTGGGGCTGCTCCAGCAGGGCATTGGCCGCCAGGCGCATTTCACCCTGAGGCCCGAATTCGCCAGCGTCCAACCCCGTTGGCCGGACCATGCCGCCCACCGCCGCCGGTGCCGCCAGTTGATCTTCCGGACGCACATCGCCCAAGGCACGGTGCAAGGTGCCGTAGAGGAAATCGTGGACCATGCGCCCGTCGCGGAAACGCACCTCATGCTTGGTCGGGTGCACGTTGACGTCGACCACGGCCGGATCGACTTCGAAAAACAGCACGAAGGTCGGATGCCGGCCATTGAACAGCACATCGCGATACGCCTGGCGCACCGCGTGGGCCACCAGTTTGTCGCGCACTGCACGACCGTTCACGTAGAAATACTGCAAGTCCGCCTGGCTGCGGGAAAACGTCGGCAAGCCGACCCAACCCCACAGGTGCAGGCCATTGCGCTCCACCTCGATGGGCAAGGCCTGCTCCAGGAAACCCGCGCCGCACACCGCGCCGACACGCCGGGCGCGGGCCGCATCATCGTGGGCCTCGTGCAGGCTGAGGATGGTCTTGCCGTTGTGGCGCAAATGGAAGGCCACGTCAAAACGCGCCAGGGCCAGGCGCTTGATGACTTCTTGCAGGTGATCGAATTCAGTCTTCTCGGCCTTGAGAAACTTGCGCCGGGCCGGGGTATTGAAGAACAAGTCGCGCACTTCCACCGAGGTGCCCACCGGATGGGCCGCGGGCTGCACGCGAGAGGCCATGTCCCGGCCCTCGGTCTCGACCTGCCAGGCCTGCTCGGCGTCGCGAGTGCGGGAGGTGAGGGTCAGGCGCGACACCGAACTGATGGACGCCAGCGCTTCGCCCCGAAACCCCAGGCTCATGACCCGCTCGAGGTCTTCCAGGTCGCGGATCTTGCTGGTGGCGTGACGTGCCAGGGCCAGCGGCAGGTCGTCGGAAGAAATACCGCCACCGTCATCGCGCACCCGCAGCAGCTTGACGCCGCCCTGCTCGACATCCACATCGATGCGCTTGGCTCCGGAATCAAGGCTGTTTTCCAGCAACTCCTTGATGACCGACGCCGGGCGCTCGACCACTTCACCGGCGGCGATCTGGTTCGCCAGCCGGGGGCTGAGCAGTTCGATGCGAGCGTTGCTGCCGATCACTTCGTCACTCATTGCTGGACCGCCACGTCATTGCCGGGAATGGTCAGGGTCTGGCCGATCTTGAGCTCATCGCTCTTGAGGTTGTTGGCGCTGCGCAAGGTCGCGGGGGACACCTGGTAACGCACGGCGATCATCGCCAGGGTTTCGCCGGGATTGACCCGATGGTCCCTTGGCCCCTGGGCGATCTTGCCGGAGTCGCGCAGCCAGGCAATGTAGGTGCCTGGCGGTGGGTTCTGCTGGAAGAACTGCCGCACGCCACTGCTGATGGAACGGGCCAGGGCCTGCTGATGACTGGAGGACGACAGCTTGGACGCCTCGTTGGCGTTGGAGATGAAGCCGGTTTCCACCAGGATCGACGGGATATCCGGCGATTTGAGCACCATGAACCCGGCCTGCTCGACGCGCTGCTTGTGCAGCGGCGTGACGCGACCGATGTTGCTCAGGACTTTCTGGCCGACGTTCAGGCTGGAGGTCAACGAGGCGGTCATCGACAAATCGAGCAATACGCCAGCGAGCATCCGGTCCTTGTCATCAAGGCTGACGTTGCCGGCACCGCCGATCAGGTCGGAACGGTTTTCACTGTCGGCCAGCCAACGGGCGGTCTCGGACGTGGCACCGCGGTCGGACAGGGCAAACACCGAGGCCCCGAACGCCGCCGCCGAAGGCGCGGCGTCGGCATGGATAGAGACGAACAGGTCGGCGCCTTTCTTGCGGGCGATTTCGGTACGTCCGCGCAAGGGGATGAAGTAGTCGCCGGTACGGGTCAGTTCGGCGCGAAAGCCTTTCATGCCGTTGACCTGGCGCTGCAATTCACGGGCGATGGACAGCACCACGTCTTTTTCACGCTGCCCGCGCGAGCCCGAGGCGCCCGGGTCTTCACCGCCGTGACCGGCGTCGATCACCACGATGATGTCGCGCTTGCCGGCCGGGGCCGGTGGCAGCTTGAGGGCCGGCTC